>NZ_JBFRMK010000352.1:0-6646 GCF_041470405.1 Shewanella sp. 10N.286.45.A1 | reverse complement strand
AAGATCAACAGCCCCTAGACTGCGACAAATGCAATCAATAAAAAAGCAGCGCCAATGCGCTGCTTTATCGAACCACTGCATTATATCGCTGCAGTAACCTTGTTAAGCCAAGTCAGTTCAGTGCCTTGCATGTGTGGAGTTAGCTTCTCTCGCACCTGCTGATGGTATTGGTTGAACCACTCAATTTCAGTTTCAGTCAGGAAGCGCTTATCGATTAGTCGCGCATCCATTGGAATAAAGGTTAGTGCTTCAAACTCTAACATCTCGCGTTCACTATTGGCTAAAGTGATAGATGGACGTACAGCGACTAGGTTTTCAAGACGAATACCAAACTCATTGGCACGGTAATAACCTGGCTCATTGGATAACACCATGCCCGGCAGTAAAGCGACAGCACTTCTATTTTTAGCAATACCTTGTGGCCCTTCGTGAACGCTAAGGTAGTGGCCAACACCATGACCTGTACCATGATCGAAATCGAAGCCGTGTTGCCATAGATATTGGCGAGCGAAAGAGTCTAACTGTTGCCCTGATGTGCCCTGTGGAAACTTAGCTTGATCAATGGCGATATGACCTTTAAGCACCAAGGTAACCATCTTGCGCTGTTCATCAGTCACTTCACCAATGGCAATGGTACGAGTGACGTCTGTAGTACCATCTAGATACTGAGCGCCAGAATCGACCAGGTAGATACTGTTCATGGTCATCTGTGCTGGCGTGCCATCATTATGGTTGTAATGACACATCGCTGCGTTGGCACCTGCAGCTGAAATAGTATCGAAACTCGGCTCTTGATATAGCGGATCTTCTAGGCGGAAGCTTTCTAGTTTATCGGCAAGTTGCCCTTCATCATATAAACGTTCAGCTTGTACTTCGCTATCAAGCCAAGCCAGAAAACGACTAACTGCGACGCCATCACGAATATGACAGGCCTTCATTCCACCAAGTTCAGCGTCATTTTTTTGCGCTTTAGGCAGTGCAACCGGATCGGCACCTGCAATAAGCTCAGCTCCGGCATTTTTTGCGGTGATCTGTAACCAAGCATTGGTAGTATCTGGACTTGCGAGCACTTTGGCGCCATTAAGCTTGCCTAGCTCCGCTTCAAGTTCAGCTTCGGTTTTAAAGCTAACCCCGCTACCGACATGTTGCTCAATACCTGCTGGCAATTTAGTGGTGTCAGTAAAAAGCACCATATCGCCGTTGGCATGTAGCAAGGCAGTACCTAAAACAACGGGTAAACGTGGCACGTCTTTACCACGAATATTGAGCAGCCAACAGAATGAATCCAGTGCCGCGATAATCGCCACATCAGCGCCAGCGGCTTTTATTGTTGCGCCAATAGTGCAGCGTTTTTCGATACTACTGCGGCCAGCACTTTGTTCGCTAAAGGCCATGATAGGTTCATTTGATGCCTGTGGTCTATCGCTCCAGTTAAGGTCAATGGGGTTGTCTTTTACGGCAACCAACTCTATCTGCGCTTTGCTCAAGGTATTACGAGTGTTATTGAACCAAGAGAGGGTATGCAGTCTTGCATCAAAACCGACATTGGCATTGGCACTGAGCTTCTCTGTCAGCCATTGGGCTTGAGGCGTGTCATGCAAGCTTAGGTACTCAAACAGCTCAGCATCTACTTGTTGACGAACCTGCACCGTGTAGCGACCATCGACAAAGATAGCTGCTGAGTCTTTTAACACAATGATCATGCCTGCAGAACCGGTAAACCCGCTGCTCCATAGCATGCGTTCATTATGGGCTGGGACATACTCTCCCAAATACTCATCTGCACGAGGAATAATAAAAGCATCGAGATTGGATTTTTCCATCTCAGTTCGAATTGCACTGAGGCGTGCGGCAATAGTATTTGACATGATGACTCCCAACTAGCACTTGATCAGCAAAAGGGTATTGGCTGAATGTGATGAATTTTAGTTCTACTTTAGCGCGGAGGTTATCACAATCTATTGGCGCTAGGGGAGTGGCTTACTGGCTTATTTGTATTATCTTTTTTACCAGTTTGTAGCGTTGTTTGTGACTACAAGCTTATATTCAGCGGTTTACCTAGGTGAGTTAACATTAAATTCGTGCCACTATGTTGCAATAAAATTTTGATCAATGTTACGACGTCTCGAATTAATAGTGTTGTTTAAGGGTAATAAAAGCTTATGCCATTTAATGTATGGATACTAACGTTGGCGCAGGCGTTTGCCATGAGTGCCACACCAATGATGATGTTGTTAGGTGGTATTATTGGCGCGGAAATCGCGCCATCGCCTGAACTTGCAACATTGCCGATAGCCTCTATGGTCATTGGTGTCGCATTGTCTATCGTACCTGTGTCTAGACTTATGCAGGCTTTTGGTCGCAAGCCCGTCTTTATTTCTGGCGCATTAGTGGCAGCAAGCTCTGGCATGTTGGCGGCTTTTGCAGCCTCACAACAGAACTTTACCTTATTCTGTTTAAGCGGTGTGATGCTCGGTTCTGCAGGCGCCGTGGTGCAGCAATATCGTTTTGCTGCGATGGAGTCGGTGTCTGAAACCTTGGCAGCTAAAGCGGCTTCAAGAGTATTACTGGGTGGATTGGTGGCCGCAATTATAGGGCCCGAATTGGCTGTGTTAGGTGACGTTTTATCAGAACAAGCTTATGTTGGCGCTTTTTCCTTTCTAACCATAGTGAGTTTGATTGCTGCTGCCATTCTATGTTTTTATCGAGAAGCAAAAGTTGAGCGTAAAGCAACGATTGAGTCCACTCGGACCACAGGTCGTTCTCTGGGGTCAATATTGTCACAACCACAAATCTGGGTGGCGATTGCTGGCGCAACGTTAGGCTACGCGATGATGAGCTTTGTGATGACGGCCACTCCACTGCATATGCATCATATTGAACATCATTCCCTTGCTGATACTAAGTGGGTTATTCAGAGCCATATTATCGCTATGTATCTACCTTCATTTATTAGCGGCGCATTAGTGGTACGTATTGGTGTATCGAAGATGATGCTACTTGGCCTACTGGCCTATGTGATAACCATAGTCACCGCACTGCTTGGGCATGATCTCCTTAATTATTGGGCAGCGTTGGTATTGCTAGGCATTGGTTGGAATTTCCTTTTTGTGGCGGGCACCGCTTTATTGCCTCGTTGCTATAACAAGGATGAGCGCTATAAGGTGCAAGCGTTTAACGATAGCTTTGTTTTTGGCGCGCAAGCTATGGCATCACTGAGTGCTGGTTGGGTAATTTATGTTTTAGGTTGGGAGATATTACTGATCAGCTGTTTACCACTGATTGCTGCGTTACTGCTACTCATTGCATGGTGGAAGCTATCTACCAGCCGTATGCTACACAAAAATGTTTGATTAACTTGCGATTAAGTAAATTGTGGTAAGCTATTTAACTGATATTTATGAACGCCTTAGGAGTAGTTGGTGCAAGCATTAACGGTAGATATAAGTGGTTCAAAAGCACTGTTTGAGATCGAAACTCAAGGGCGAGTTGAGCAATATAAGATTGGTGCCAGCGATAGGTTCAATATAGACAGCTTAAACACTCAAATTGCTGAACTAGAACAAGACTATGATCTCAATGGTTACTCACTGGGAATTGCCGTTCCTGGTTTAGTGCAAGACAAGCAATTAGTCGCTTGTAAGTCACTACCAGGGCTTAATGGTTTGTCAGCCGAGCAGTTGGTGACACGAGCTAAACGGATAATCATTGCTAACGACAGTGACGCCGCTATGCGAGCATTGCTTGAGCCTAAGCAGCAGTGTGAACTGTTAGTGATGTGTGATACTGGTATTGGTATGTCGATTGCGATTAACGGTAAACCTTTTACTGGGGCTGCGGGGATAGCTGGAGAGCTTGGGCATTGCCGAGTGATGACCGAGTCCGGAGAATTTAGTTTGGAGAGACTTGCTAGTGGCGAGTCGATTGTGGCGAGAAACCTTAGTAGTAGTGCCGAACTATATCGTGCTGGTAGTTACTTAGGTATGGGGCTCGCGTGGACGGTAAACCTTTTTAATCCGTCGCGAGTCTATCTTGCGGGCAGCATGATGAATAACCTCGATTACTACAAAGGCTGCGTCGACACATTAAAAAAGATGGCATTAAGAGCACCGTTGGCCAGCGCTAAGATTAATCGTGTCGATGACCGTGAAACCATAGTGTGCCGTGGGCTTAAAACTATGTTGGCGGGGTAACAGTGTTATCGCATCAACTTAAAGGAGCGCTAGTCGCTCCTTTTTTGTTACTTATAAACGATATTTACTGAGATTAAAGCAAGCTTTCAATAACTATTTATCAATTAACAGCAATTAGTAGTGTACTTTTGTATACTTTATGCTAGAAAGTGAGGCAGATATTTTTACATAGATCTCCCTGTTTAAAGCTTGCTGTGGCAATAGCGTTAAATGGGTTGATAGCTTCATTTATGATAAGCGCTGAACGCCTTGAATACACGGTGTTTTCGCCGCTTAGGTTAACTTTTAAAGTAAGGGTAAGCAGATGACAATAGGCGTAGGCGGTTCAACCGCAGAACAAGAGTTAGCCAAGCTCGCAATTATGACTCAAGGCGCAGAGCCTATTAGCCGCGATGAGTACTCAGTACGTATCGCTAACGCACAGTCTATTATGCAGGCTGAAGGCATTGCCGCTATCTATGTTAATGCGGGCACCAATTTATACTATTTTACTGGAACACGTTGGTATGCCAGTGAGCGTATGGTCGGTGCGATTATCCCTGCTAGTGGCGCGGTTGAGTACATTGCTCCTGCGTTTGAAGTTGATACCTTAAATGGCTACATGACGATAGAAGGTAAAGTTAATACTTGGCAAGAGGACGAAAGCCCTTACGCACTCTTTGGTGATGTTTTGGATCAAATGGGCATTAGCTCTGGTAATGTTGGTATTGATGAGTCAGCTGCATTCTTTATTTTTGATGGTGTTCGTCAAGCGCATCCACAGTTTAATTATGTCAATGCCAAGCCTGCAACGGCGGGTTGCCGAATGATTAAATCCACGACTGAGCTAAGTCTATTACAACGTGCTAAAGATATGACGTTAGAGGTGCATAAGGCTGCAGCGCGTATTCTTCGCGAAGGTATTACCACCACTGAAGTTGAAGCCTTTATTAATGAGGCGCACATCAAGGTTGGTATCCCTGCGGGATCGTATTTCTGTATTGTGCTGTTTGGTGAAGACAGCGCTTATCCTCATGGTGTTAAGTCTCCTAAAGCACTTGATTTAAACGATACGGTGTTGATTGATACGGGTTGCCAGCTATTTGGATACAACTCAGATATTACCCGTACTTACGTTTATGGTGAACCAAGTGCGCGCCAACGTGAGCTATGGCAGTGTGAGCAAGATGCGCAAATAGCAGCATTTGAAGCGGCGCAGTTAGGTGCTAGCTGTGCCAGTGTCGATCGTGCTGCCCGTGATGTACTAGAGGCCAAAGGTTTTGGCCCTGGCTATGACGTGCCTGGTTTACCACATCGTACGGGTCATGGTATTGGCTTAGATATTCATGAGTGGCCATATTTAGTGCTTAACGATCAGACGCCATTGGCCGCAGGGATGTGTTTTAGTAACGAACCAATGCTATGTGTACCGGGTGAGTTTGGTGTGCGTCATGAAGATCACTTCTACATGACAGAGCAAGGCCCTGTTTGGTTTACTAAGCCTGCTCACTCTATCGATGATCCGTTTGGTTATGAAGCATAGAGTGGACTTAAAAATATGATACAAAAAAGCCCGAATGGTTGTCCGTTCGGGCTTTTTTTTAAGTGGCTTCGTTAATCGATACTGATGAGCTCTACATCGAAAATAAGCGTTGAACCACCACCAATTTTACCAGCACTGCGATTGCCGTAGGCTAATTCACTTGGGATAAAAAAGCGCGCTTTCTCACCAACAACCATCAATTGCACACCTTCTGTCCAGCCCTTGATAACGCGATTTAATGGAAATGCAATCGGTTCGCCACGCTCAACGGAGCTATCAAATACAGTACCGTCTATTAAAGTGCCATGGTAGTGAACGGTAACTGTATCACTAGCCTTGGGATGGACAGTACCATCGCCCGCCGCCAATACCTGATATTGCAGCCCTGATGCGGTGGTCGTTACACCTTGCTCCAATTTGTTCTTAGCAAGGAAGGCATTACCCAATTCAATATTTTCTTTAGCAGCTTTTTGGTTATTCATTGAAGTGAAAAAGTAAAAAATTACACAGGCGATAACGACTACTGCGAGGATCATTTTCATTATGGTGTCATTTAATTAGTAGAACGATGGGGTAATCATATCGAATTGGTATTAACAGGTAAATCAGCATCGCTTTATAGTATGCGCTGAATCTTCTCAAGAAGCTCTGTTTGTGAGATAAGCAACAGGTAGCATAATCCAATGTTACTGACTACCGTTAGCCAAAGCACTATTTTAAATGAGGTTTTTTCTGACTTATGCCTTAATACCTGCTGCGCCAGTAACGCTCCAGGCCATCCGCCGAGCAATGCTAAAAGGTGCAATCTAGACTCTTGTATACGCCAGCTTTGTTTTTTGCTGCTCGCTTATCCAGTGCGTAAGCGATAAATGTAATGCCAGATGCCGCTAGAAAATAAACTGCGGCAGCAAGTGGTATTATACCAATCAGT
>NZ_JBFRMK010000351.1:0-372 GCF_041470405.1 Shewanella sp. 10N.286.45.A1 | reverse complement strand
CTTCGTTCAACAAGCAAATTAATCAGGACAAATAACAGTTGGTTTTGCTCCTGCGTCGCTAATTTTAACCAACTACTATTTGCCCATTATTTGGGCGTTATGTGTAAAGATCGAACATCGAGTTTAGTTATAATTAAAGTGGATATTTATGAAGTGTAAAAAGTGTAAATCAGGAATTACCTCTCCAATAATTAAAACGACAAACATTAATGGCACTGCAATAACGTCATCCACTTGTCCTGTGTGTGGTGAAAGTTTAGATAGTTCGAATAGGCACTGGATAGGATTGATTATCTTACTTATTGCTATTGGCATAGCGTCAAAGTATTTATCTTAAGTTTTGGTGTTGTTTACACATAACGTATAAGGATA
>NZ_JBFRMK010000350.1:0-249 GCF_041470405.1 Shewanella sp. 10N.286.45.A1 | reverse complement strand
TTTGATCGCTAACCTAGGAGTATTGCCATGAACACACTCGAACAGCAACGCTTTGATTTTCTTTATGAACAACATCTTACCAACTTAACACTGCAAGGCAAGCGACCTGCTACCATTGATGCCTATAGCCGAGCCGTTAGACGGATTGCGGCTTTCTTTGACCGCTGCCCTGATAACCTCACGACCGATGATTTGAAGCGCTATTTTGCTCAACTGATCGCATCACACTCATGGAGTACGGTTAAGCTC
>NZ_JBFRMK010000349.1:0-250 GCF_041470405.1 Shewanella sp. 10N.286.45.A1 | reverse complement strand
AAAATCAGCCAAGCCCGGGCGACACGGCCTTGCCCTTGCTGCCATAAACCGATGAAATTTATCCAAGTCCACACTCGACTGACAAACTTTATCATGCAACAAACAAGGCGGCCGAACCCCACCGTTTAAGCGGAAGGATGAACGTAAAGATTTTAGTCACAGAGAAAAGCTATTACGAGGTGGAAATAAAAAGCTTAATGTAAAGCATTGATATTTTGGCGAAAAAAAATTAGCTATCGAGGCTAAGGGG
>NZ_JBFRMK010000348.1:0-813 GCF_041470405.1 Shewanella sp. 10N.286.45.A1 | reverse complement strand
CGGCTTCGTTCAACAAGAACTTCAAACGGAAAAAATATAGTTGGCTGTTTTCACTCCGTTCAACATTTTAGCCAACTATATTTTTCCGCTTAAGTAGGCGTTAAGTTTCAGGGAGAGTCAGTGGAAGTTTTCAATAATGAGTGGGTAATTGGTATAGGTGGCGGTATTCTTAGCGGTTTGATCGTAACTTTGATTACTCGATACTTATTTTCTAAAAAGGATAATAGGGAATATTCCCAAAAGGTTGATGCTGTAAATAAAGAGGTTGTCTATGCGCTCAGACCTGGAATTTCAGAAGGACATATACCTGACATGGAAGTTCTTCTATCTCTTATAAATGCAACTGCTAGGAAATATAAAGTTAATAAAAACGATACTTATCAAGCAAAACAAATTGCCGAAGAGCTTATTAAAGAAATAATGGATTCTAGCTTTATTTCGTCCGAAACAAAGAAAAGCTATTGTGAAACTTTGGCGCATCTAGTTAATGAAGAAAAATCTGTCGATAAACCATTAGTAGAAGCCAACGAGTTAAAAGCAGTTCAGTCCGATTATAGACGTAAACAAACCGAGATTATGAGTGTCGTTCTTGGTTTGACAGCTGCAATTGGTACTATGCTAGTTTCAATAACAAAGTATGTAGACTCAGAAAAGGTTAGTTCACCACTCAAAAGTATTTTTGACGTAACACTTCCTACTTTTGTTGTTTTATTGGCTGTAATGGTAACAACAATGGCAATGCTTATAAGTGTTCGATTAGGTAAGTTAAAAGCACAGAAAGAAGAAACTGAAACTTAACGTATAAGGATAGGC
>NZ_JBFRMK010000347.1:0-7968 GCF_041470405.1 Shewanella sp. 10N.286.45.A1 | reverse complement strand
AAGAATAGAAGCATTGAATCGAACCCAAAGGGCCGCGTTTCTTGGCTATTTTTACTGTGTTGTAGACTATTTGTGGAGAATAACTAAACGGCATAGCCTCCGCCTTGTCAAAATAGCCAATAAACTGCGGCAAAAACAACCGTGAAAGATAAACAGCCCCTAGGCATTTGGATATTTTTTTTTCATCGCCATGCCCTAATCCCGCTTTTTGATTACTGGTTTAATAGTCACCAATGCATTACCACTACCCTCTAAGTTAGCTGTAATTTTGGAATAGGGGGAAACATATTCTTATGAGGTTAAATTTATGTCTAACAACACTATTTTCTCAAATACGCAATCAGCACAGTTAGTGTCTTCAACTACTGCGACTAACAAAACCTTTATCAACGGAGCGTCTAGCACTATGAGTACAGCAAACAAGTTTTCAAAAGTTATTTTAACCACGTTATGCCTAACTGTACTCACAGCATGTGCAAGCAGTGAAGGTGTTGGTGAGGATGGGCGTGACAGTAATCGTGGCCTTAAAACAGGCGCTGCTGGTGGTGCTATTTTTGGGCTAGCAATGGGCGCGGTTGCTGGGGATGCGAGCCTTGCATTAAAAGGGGCGGCAGTTGGCGCCGCAGCAGGTGGTGTTGCTGGTGCGAGTGCTGATTATGCTAATGACAGAGAAGATTATCGTAATGAGAATGCCAACAAGAATATTAATATTAATGGCTTATCAGGTACACAAGTAGCCGGAGCTGCAGCGCCTGCAACTACTGCGCAGAACTGGGATCGCTTAGATACTTTTAGCGGACAATGGCAGGTCAATATCTGGGCATTGGATAGCAAAGGCGAGCGCGTAGAGGCGACTGGTGTTGCTCAAGGTGGATTGAGTAAAACCACGGCAGCGACGTTATCGGTAGAGAACTTGAAGGTGTCAGGTGTAGAGCAAGACCTAAACGGGCAGGTTGAACTGTCATATACACCAGCGCAGGGCTATCAATTGCAAACGGATTTTAATGGCAACAGTAAGCTTAGTTTTTCAGGTGAGTTTCAACTGCAGCTACAACGTTATAACTACTACCCAGTCGGTGCAAACGGACAAACCTTTTCTGGAAATGAACGGAGCCAAATGCGCTTAGAGCTTAGATTTGCAGGACAAGATGTTTTCTTGGTCGATAGCTACGCGGTGGTTGATGGCAAAGAGGTGCAGATCCAGTCATACCGCTTTACTCGCCAAGGCTAGATTTATAGAAATAGTGCCAATCGATAATCGATTGGCACTTTGTTGTTTCCTCTGCGGGGAGGCTGAACGTTAGCTCTCTGCTTGGGGAAAAGTTAATCGAGCACAGCAGCCTATCGGTTTGATATCGGACAAGCTGAACTGCCATTGGTAGCGCTGGCAAAGACTATCAACAATCAATAAGCCTAGCCCATGTCCATTGGCGCTATCATGTTCTGAGGCAGATAGTCCGCGCCCGTTGTCGGTAATAATAATTTCATCGCTATTGACTGAGATGGTGATCTCTCCAGAATCGCTGGCGTTTATGGCATTGCTGATGACATTTCCTAATAACATCCGCAGCACAGCAGGAGTCGGCTTGATGACAGGCGCTTGCTTAAAATCAACCGATAGTTTGATCTCTTTACTATTAGCTAATGCCTGTAGTGGTTGAGTAATACTTTCGATTTCAGCTAGCTGTAACGATCTAAGCGGTGTGCTGCCGGTGGCATTCTCCTGCTTGACCAAATTGAGTAGTGCATCAATGGTATGTTGCATGTCGAGTGCTGCACGTTGTATGCGGCTGCGTTGGCGGGCTTGAAACTCTGCAGCATTATTTTGCTCTTGCAGTTTTGCTGCGCCACTGATAACAGTTAAAGGGGTTCTTAACTCGTGACTGGCATAGCGAGCGAAAGCTTGTTCCTGCTTAATCATCATCTCATTTTGCTGGCGGTAATCGTTTAAGCTATCAGCAAGTTCAGTAAATTCGGTCGCAGACTGCTCGGGTACGGTAAATCTTTTGTTCGATTCGGGGGATTTTAATTGTTTACTTAACTGCGCGACAGGATCGACCAAGCGGCAACTGAGTTTATGAATGACGAAGCCGAACAAGATAAACATTACGCCGATAAAACACAGTATAAATAGGCGAATAACATTCCATTCTCTATCGCTAAGTTCCACGTTTTCAGCCGGTGTAATGAGAAATAACGGCTTTAATTCACCATTGAGCATGAACTCGCCACGATATAGGAACACTTCTTCAGAAAGAGCGGCTTGATTGCTAGAGAATGGTATCCATTCATGCAGCAATTCACTCGCTTCACTGTTGGTGACTTCTCCTTTAAAGCCCACCGGAAACTTCTCTAAATTGCCATATTTCTTGGGGATCAGCTCTGGAGAGTAGAAAGCTTTAGTATGTAAGATATTGAGAGGCTGCTCGGCCCCCTCTTGAAACGAGGCAATAGCGTAGGGCGCGGTTGTTTCGAGTTCTTGTTGGTTAACAGCATCTTCAATCCATTGCATTAAGCCGAACATAGACAGGTAAATGGTTAAGCCAATGATGATTGCCAAACTACTGAA
This sequence comes from Shewanella sp. 10N.286.45.A1, assembly GCF_041470405.1. Taxonomy (NCBI): domain Bacteria; kingdom Pseudomonadati; phylum Pseudomonadota; class Gammaproteobacteria; order Alteromonadales; family Shewanellaceae; genus Shewanella; species Shewanella sp. 10N.286.45.A1. The sequence continues at coordinate 5,399 of NZ_JBFRMK010000347.1, read as the reverse complement.
GTACCACATTAACTTATGCGGCAAGCTCGAGGCGGTGGAGACTCGATTGAGTAGGCTATCTAGCAAAGTTCTTCTCCAAGTTGCAGTCTAAAACCCACTTTAGGCACAGTGGCCAGCATCGGGCATTTAAAGGGTTTATCGAGCTGATTGCGTAACTGGTACATATGGCTACGCAAAATATCGTTGTTCGGTGGTGATTGGCCCCATAACTCTTCAATGATCTGTTCACGTTTGACCACATTTGGCGCATGTTTTATCAGTAGCAGTAATATTTGGTAGGTGGTTGGGGTCAGTGCTAACTGCATTTGCTGACGATAGGCTTGATGCTGGGCGATATTAACTTCAACATCACCAAATTTAAGTACACCTTGAGCAACTTGGCCACGATGACGTTTTATCAGCGCTTTTACCCGAGCATCAACCACATCTAAATCGAAGGGCTTTCCTAAATAGTCATCGGCGCCGCAATCAAAACCTGTGAGCAGATCCGCTTTATTATCGAGTGCAGTTAACATCAAAATTGGGGTACTACAGCCGAGTGAGCGTAGTGCTTTACATAGGCTTAGACCGTCAAGCTTGGGGAGCATGAGATCTAATATGATGGCATCAAAGTCAAACGCTTGCGCTAAGGATAAACCAAGCTCGCCATTATCGGCGAAATCAAGCTCTGCACCTTGTGCTTCGAAGTAATCTCCAAGAATACCTGCGACGTCGATATTGTCTTCGATAATGAGTAATTTTAGTGTCATAACGGATCGGTAAATGCAGCTGTCAGTACCGTCTACTGTAGCACTATTTTTGTCGAAAAAATGTCAATGACATTTTCTTCACTTTACGGCTGGCATGCTACAGCAAAAGTTGATGAGGATCTCGCATGACATACGCTCGCGTGGATGACGGCAATCGCACCGAAGTGTGTTTGTCAGTGATAGTACCGCTGTTTAATGAGTCGCAAATGATTGCGCCGCTGATATCTCGGCTTACCGCTGTGTTAGCAGAACTTGATGAAAGTAGTGAAATTGTATTTGTTGATGATGGCAGTAGCGATGACTCTTGGTCGAAAATAAGCCGGCTGCCTTTAGCAAACAATGAATATCAATGTATTAAACTGAGCCGAAACTTTGGTAAAGAAGCGGCGATGTCTGCAGGTATTGAGTATGCACGTGGCCTCGCGGTCATTATGCTGGATGCGGATCTACAAGACCCTCCTGAGCAGATCCCCTTGATGCTTGAACAGTGGCGTGCAGGCTACGATATCGTCAACATGAAGCGTAGTAAACGTTTGGGTGAAACTTGGTTTAAACGATTTTCAGCCAGTTGTTTTTACCGGCTAATGAACTGGGTGTCTGATTCTCCTGTGCCGGAGAATGTGGGGGATTTTCGTTTAATGAGCCGCCAAGTTGTGGACAGCATTAGAGCTTTGCCTGAGCGTAATCGATTTATGAAAGGTCTATTTAGCTGGCCGGGATTTTCGCAGAAAACCTTGGAGTTTGACCGCGACCCTCGCTTTGTAGGGGAGACCAAATGGAATTACGGCAAGTTATTTGGCTTGGCGATGGACGGCATCACCTCCTTTAGCTTTAAACCGCTGCGTATTGCCACTTGGTGTGGGGTTTTTACCGCATTTAGCGCTTTTGCTTATGGTGGTTGGGTGGTCAGTAAGACATTGATCTATGGCGAGACTGTAGCGGGTTATCCTTCGATGATGGTGGTGCAGCTAGGTCTCGCTGGTATTCAGTTATTAGCCTTGGGATTAATAGGTGAGTATTTAGGACGGGTGTTTGTTGAGGTTAAGCAGCGACCACTTTATTTGATTGAAGAGGTGGCTTACAGCCAGTCATTGTCGCAAGTTAAACCTAATCGAGCTTCCACCGCTGCGAGCGTTGTCAAGAGCAATGTCAGCTATTTGGAGGCGAAGTAATGCGAGCGTTAAGCACTGGACAGAAAAGTATAGCGGTATTGCTGTTGGTGGTATTAACCCGATTGCTGCTATTGCCTCTATATCCGCTGATGGACACCACTGAAGCTCGCTATGGCGAAATGGCGCGATTAATGGTTGAGACGGGAAATTGGGTAACCCCTTTGTTCGATTATGGTGTACCGTTTTGGGGGAAGCCGCCACTGCATACATGGATGAGTGCAGTTTCAATCGTTCTTTTGGGTGTATCTGAGTTTGCAGTACGTTTTCCACATTGGATAGCGGCAATGTTGACCTTAGCTGTGGTCGCAGTTTTCGCTAATAAGCAGCGACTTCCGGTGTTGCCATCGTTAATTATTTTGGCCTCTACTGCGGTATTTATTGTCAGTGCCGGTGCCGTGATGACTGACATGGCGTTAACACTAGGCCTGACGATGGCGATGGTCGGCTTTTATTTGTGTTGGCAAGGCGAGGTGCGTTGGGGCTATTTCGGCTTTATTGGTTTAGCGATTGGCTTGCTAGCAAAAGGACCGGTAGCGCTAGTCATTTTTGCCATTGGTACAGGGTTATGGTTGTTGTGGCAATATGGGGTGTTTAGGCCTTGGAAATTATTATGGCAACGCACTCCACTCGTCTCTGGCTTGTTATTAATGTTGGTTATTGCGTTGCCTTGGTATGTACTGGCTGAAAACGCGACGCCTGGATTTTTAAATTACTTTATTGTCGGTGAGCATTGGTCACGGTTTGTCGATAGTGGTTGGCAGGGGGACCTTTACGGTAGTGCTCATGATCAAACTCGTGGCACCATTTGGCTTTATTTCCTTGGCGCAGCGCTACCTTGGTCTGCCTTTTTACCGCAAGCCCTATATAAAATTTATGTTGAAGCACCTAAACATAGCGATAAGCAGCTCAATAGCAACCACAGCGCACTCGCCAGTTACCTCATCTGTTGGATGCTGGCACCTATGGTGCTATTCACTCTTGCTGGCAATATTTTACCCGCCTATGTTTTACCGGGGATCCCTGCATTAGCACTGCTTATCACTTTTGCTTGGCGCGGGTCTCTGGTTCCACATCTGCATAAGGTTGCGATTGCTATCGCCGCGTTATTAATGGTAGCCGTTGCGATTATTCACTTCGGTTCAGGAAAAGACAAAAGTGAGCGCTGGTTGCTACAGCAACGCACTGAAATGCTACCGACCTATTATCTTGATAAACGTCCTTTTTCAGCTCGATTTTATAGTGCAGGTAAAGCTAAGGAAATTATTTCGTTGGCGGAGGTTAACCACAATGACACTCGATATTACTTAGTGGTTCATAATTCGAAAATCGAGCTAGGGTTTGAAGATTGCGAAAAGGTCGCTAATAACAAAGATAGAGGTTTACTGTATTGCAGTCGCAGCAGCTCAATGTTATCGAAACCCTAAGGCGTAACTATCAGCAAGAACTGCAGTTTTTGATGGTAGGCGCTGCAGTGTTTGTCGTTGATGGCACCCTTTTTTTGCTATTTTCACAACAGCTTAATTTTCCGCTTTTGCCTGCAAGAGTCGGTGCATTTTTGATTGCCGTCTTTCTATCCTGGATTGGCAATCGCTGTTGGACTTTCCGCTCTCGGCAGCAAGTGGCTAAGGGGCGACAATTACTGACCACTGTCGTGGTGTCTAGTGTTGCCGCAGTCGCTAACTTGAGCACTTTTTATTGGGTGTCACAGCTTTTAGGTAACACGATGCTGGATGCTGCTCTAGCATTTAGTATTGGCGTGCTGGTAGGGCTAATTTTAAATTGGTTGGGGGCTAACTTTTGGACATATAGGTCGATTGAACATGAAAAATTCACCTAAAGCGCAGCGTTCTGTTACAAACTGTTAAATTTGCTTTTACTCTGCGCTTAAAACCGCTAGCTTCAAGGTTCATACTTTTGTGATTGCTAATGGAGCGGAATAACATGGAATCGGTTTTAAAAGGCTTAGGAGTGAGTTTAGCGCTCGTGACTGCGGTCGTAGCTCAATCTGCAGAGGCTAAATCTACGCCTAAATTGACCTTAACTGAGTCAACATTAAATGCGCCTTTTAATTTGACTCATTCGATAGTGGCAGCAGACTTATTGCCTAGTTCTGGTAAAGAGTTAGTCGCTTTTGGTGTTGATGATTTAAGCCAGCGCTGGATGGCCATTTATGGTTTAGAAAAAGGACAGTACAAGTTAGCGGTAAAGTTAGCGCTGCCTCAAGCAATGCATTCCTTTGACATTACACAGTACCAAGAGGGCAAGACTCAGCAACTGTATTTTTTGTCCCAAGATAAGCTGCATGTGTTTCAGCCACAAACCGCGACAGCCAAAGCTGAATTAGCGGCAATTGCCAGTATCAATTCGCTATCTTTTAAGTCTCGTCCAGACTACTTGAGTGAAGGCGAGTTTATTGCAGATCTTAATGGTGATGGTGAAGATGATATTTTGATCCATGACTTTAATCAGGTGCAGTTGTTTATTGCCGATAACGGTGAATTTAAACAGCAACAACTGCCAATAAAACCCCAATCTCGACTATTTGAAGATGGTGCTACCTACACGCAGTCTAAGCTCTATGCCACTGATATTAACTTGGATGGTTTAGTTGATATCGTCAAAATTGGTGAAGGTGAATTAGAGCTATATCGTCAAACAGAAGACAAGTTATTTAACCCTATTGCTGAGTATGTTTCTGTTAGGCAGCCGATAAGTGGAATTGATTGGTGGAACAAGCGTGATGCTTACGGCGAGCAGCTTGACCAGAGTGAGTTGGTGTACCGTAAAGTGGAGGAGCTTAAGGACATTAACAACGATGGTATTACCGACCTTGTGGTGCGCTATACCAAAAGCTCAGGCGTATTTGATAGAGCCAATGACTATGAGGTTTATCTTGGTGAGAACCAAAAGGGTAAGCTCGTGTTTCCAAAAGTGGCCAATAGCGTTGTTAAGGCTGAAGGTACTTTAACTGGGTTGCAATTTATTGATATTGATAGTGACGATAAAGTCGAGGTGATGGTGGCTGGATTTGACATTGGCGTATCACAGGTCATTGGCGCTCTGCTGTCTGGCAGTATCGATCAAGATGTGCACCTGTTTAAAATGGATGATCAAGGGCGTTTTGCTGAAGAGTCTAATGTGAGTAAAGAGGTTGAGCTTAATTTTAGTTTGAGCTCAGGACAAAGTGGCAGCCCAGTGGTCAAGCTGGCGGATCTTAATGGTGATGGCCTTAAAGATTTAATCTTGTCGGATGATGAAGACACGCTAAAGATCTATTTCGGCGCGACTGGCGATACTTTGTTTAGTCGCAATGCTGAAAAGCATGATTTAAAACTGCCAGTAGATGGTGGCATGCTACAAAGTGATGACTTAAATGGTGATGGTAAAGAGGACATCTTGATTAAATACGGCAAACAAGATGACAAGGCATTAGCTAATCAGTTTAGGGTCTTTTTCGCCAGCTAATACCAATCAGTAT
>NZ_JBFRMK010000346.1:0-12211 GCF_041470405.1 Shewanella sp. 10N.286.45.A1 | reverse complement strand
CTTAACTGACCGGCATTAAGGCTGTAGCCTCCTTTTTTATTGAGCTGTTAAACTTATGCAGCAGGCATTAAGTCATTGTCTCGTACATATTGTTCAAACTCAGTACAACCGCCAACATGGTCTTTATCTACAAAGATCTGTGGCACTGTTTCAACTGGCTTGCCAACTGTTTTTTCTAGATCGGCTTTGCTGATCCCTTCTGCATGAATATCAACATATTTGAATTTGAAATCTTCACGCTTTTCAGTAAGTTGCTCTGCAACTTGAACTGCACGAACACAATAAGGACAACCTGGACGACCGAAAATAACTACAAACATATTCATTCCTCAAAAATAGCTTGAGCACTTTATAACATAGGCTAACGATTAGTTCTAATCGATATTTATAGTCGTGTTAATCGCATTGCTGATTTATCGGTTATAGCAGGGCGTTTATTTAGCCGGTGACTGCGGCTTTGACTGTAAACACAACAGAAAAGTTATTGTTACTCCTCCATATCTTTAGGTTGGGTTTGATAACGGCCTCGATAGTCAAATATAGACTCAAGCAGATCCCAGCCTTTTTTGCCTTTTCTAAGCAGTAATAGATCAGGCTTTCTAAAGCAGTCGGCATCATTAGCAAGCTCCTGAGCTGATTGATACTTTTTATGTTTCATACCCGGAGTCTTGCTATGGGGGAAAATAAACAGGGCAAATACAGCTTTTATTTGGGCGGCCGTCTGCATCTTAAAATAGCGACAGAAATCATTGCCTTCAATATCTATGTAGCGCACGATTAAGCGTTCACCATCGGGCTCCAGCAACATACTTTGGCATTTAAATAAATGGTGATGTTTCTGCTGTAAAACCTCTTTGAGTCGCTTATCGGGGTCAACTAATACTGCTTGGCAATGGTTACAGACTTTGGCGGCAATATCGTTTTCTTCTCCACAATTTGGGCACGCTTTAGAGCGAAACCTAAAATCGCATTGTTGTTTGCCGCCAGGTGTTTCTATCAATGCTTGGCAGCGCCTACCAAAGTGCTCAATAATGTCACCATCGTCATCAGTTAACCCCCAGAAAATATTGGCGAAGTCGCATACGGGGCAATGAACTTGAACTGGCTTACATTTGCTATTGGGTTTGGGCTGACCTACCTCTGGATAGAACAGATCATAACCATTGGCTGCGTAGTCAATAATGAGGCATTCAGTTTTACCTGCATCGATACGCAAGCCACGTCCCACCATCTGCTGAAATAGACTGACCGAGGCTGTGGGTCGCATAATGGCTATTAAGTCGACGTGAGGCGCATCAAAGCCTGTAGTAAGCACCGCAACATTAACTAAGAATTTAATCTGCTTCGCTTTAAAGGCTGCAATTAGTAAGTCCCTGTCTTCGCGAGAGGTCTTAGCGGTCACTAGTGCTGGCTCATACCCGTCAAGCTTGGCCATTATCTCTTCGGCATGCTTAACGGTAGCAGCAAAAATGATCACTCCTTGGCGATGCTTTGCTAGTGCAATGAGTTGCTTGACGATAGCGGTGGTAGCACGTCCGCAATGGTTGAGTAACGAATTAACCTCAGATTCGTTGTATTGCCCTGTAGGCGATGCTGTTAGCTCACTAAAGTCATATTGCGCGCTAAGCCCGTCAAACATTTTTGGTTGGCTTAAAAAGCCTTGTTTGATTAATGGGCGCATGGGTAATTCAAATATGCACTTTTCGAAAACGGGTTTGTCAGCATTACCGATTTTGCCATGGTAGTGATGACGGTAGATCCAACCCAGATCCAAGCGATAAGGCGTTGCAGTTAACCCTAACAGTCTTACCTTGTTATTTTTCGATTTAAGGTGAGCGAGTAACTGTTGATATTGGCTGTCTTTTTCTGGGCTGACTCGATGGCACTCATCAATAATGACGAGGCTATAGGGTTCGTCAAACTGCGTTGGCTGTTTAACCGCAGACTGGATACTGGCAACCACTGTTTTACCACGGGTTGATTTTTGATTTAATCCTGCAGAATAAATGGAGGCTTTCTCGGTGAGTATGCCGACTTTTTCTGCGTTTTGCGCCACTAACTCTTTAACGTGGGTGAGCACCAGAACGCGACCTTTGGCGATTCTAGCTAATTCAGCGATGACAATACTTTTACCCGCTCCGGTGGGAAGTACCAATACGGCAGAATCGCTAGTCGACTTAAAATGATTGATAGCGGCATCAACCGATTGTTGCTGGTAGTCTCGAAGTTGCACGTGAGTTTCCGTTTGGCAGGTAAATACAAAAACTGATAGCGAAATCATCACATAAATACGCTGTGACGGTAAGCAAAATGTGGATTTGTTTATTTAAAGGCATAAAAAAAGCCCCTCTATGAGGGGCTAGGGAAGGTAAAGCGAGTATTTCTGCTTAACAATTATTCACTGCGGTTAAGACGAGATTCAATCAGGGTATCAATCACGGCAGGATCAGCCAGCGTTGAAGAGTCCCCTAAGTTTGTCACTTCATTTGCGGCAATCTTACGTAGGAATCGACGCATAATCTTTCCTGAACGTGTCTTAGGTAAGCCGCCAGCCCACTGAATGAGATCTGGAGTTGCTAGTGCGCCAATCTCTTTTCTAACCCATTGGCGAAGCTCTTGACGCAACTCTTCAGTTTCTACAGTGCCTCGAGTCAGAGTGACATAAGCGTAGATCCCTTGGCCTTTAATGTCGTGGGGGTAACCAACAACTGCGGCTTCAGCAACTTGCTCATGGGCAACTAAAGCACTTTCAACTTCAGCGGTGCCCAATCTGTGACCAGATACGTTAATCACGTCATCAACACGACCGGTGATCCAGTAGTAACCGTCTTCATCGCGTTTTGCGCCGTCGCCAGTGAAGTACATGCCTCTAAATGTTTTAAAGTAGGTCAGTACGAAGCGGTCATGATCGCCAAACACGGTACGCATCTGTCCTGGCCATGAATCAAGAATAACGAGATTGCCTTCGTTTGCGCCATCAACAATATTCCCCATATTGTCGACAAGTGCTGGCTGTACGCCAAAGAATGGACGGGTTGCTGAACCAGGCTTGGTGTCTGTAGCACCTGGAAGCGGGCTAATTAAAATACCGCCAGTCTCTGTTTGCCACCACGTATCAACAATAGGGCATTTTTCATGACCAATGACATCGTTATACCAGCGCCATGCTTCAGGGTTAATCGGTTCGCCCACAGAGCCCATAATACGCAATGAACTGCCATCAAAACCATCGAACTGCTCTTTGCCTTCAGCCATTAATGCGCGGATAAGTGTGGGTGCTGTGTATAAGATATTGACTTTATGACGGTCAATCATCTCACCTAGGCGAGCAGGGCTTGGGTAGTTAGGTACACCTTCGTGGATTAATACGGTTGCACCATTGGCGAGTGGGCCGTAGACCATGTATGAGTGACCAGTGATCCACCCAACATCAGCAGTACACCAGTAAACCTCACCATCTTTATAATCGAACACATACTCGTGAGTCATTGCGGCGTATACCATGTAACCACCTGTGGTGTGCAGCACACCCTTAGGGTTACCTGTTGAGCCTGAGGTGTAAAGCAAAAATAGCGGGTCTTCAGCGCCCATCTCTTCGGGAATACAGTGCTCTGATGCGGTTTCCATCAATGATTCCCACCAGATATCACGACCTTCAACCCAATTAATGTCGCCACCAGTGCGTTTCATTACAATGACTTTTTCAATACAATCTACATCTGGGTGTGAGAGAGCTTCATCAATATTGGCTTTTAGGGGAATAATACGGCCGCCGCGTATACCTTCATCTGCGGTAATCACTACTTTTGAGTTACCGTCTATAACGCGTGAAGCGATAGAGTCTGGCGAGAAACCACCAAATACCACAGAGTGGATAGCACCAATACGAGCACAAGCAAGCATGGCAACGGCAGCTTCTGGCACCATTGGCATGTAAACTGTTACTACGTCACCACGTCTTACGCCTTGGCTACGAAGTGCGTTAGCAAACTTACATACATCAGCATGCAGTTCACCATAGGTGATTGTACGCTGATCTTTTGCGTCATCGCCTTCCCAAATAATGGCGACTTTGTCAGCATTATTTTCTAAATGTCTGTCAAGGCAGTTGGCTGAAGCGTTTAGCGTGCCATCATAAAACCATTTGATGAACAAGTTATGGTCATCGAACGACGTTTTCTTTACTTTAGTAAAGGGTTTCATCCAATCGATACGGTTGCCGTGTTCTCTCCAGAAACCTTCAGGGTTTACAATCGACTCCTGATACATTTTTTTATATTGTTCGTCATTTACAAGTGCATTGGCTGCGATTTCACTTGGAACTTTGTAGAGAGACTGCATGCTCATTGGGCTTCCCTTATCTAATTTGCGTGAGATGAGTATGGATTGTGTGAGGGTTATATCTCTATTAGACCTTGGTCTAGTAAAAAAATATCCTTATTTTTTAAATGGTTGTAAATTATTTTTGGCTAGATTTCATTTGGTTTTTACCGCAAAATAGGTAAAAAAAAGAGAATCCTATGAATTTGACTGTTCTGGTTGGCACCATTGCCATCATATATGTATGTATCTTGTTCCTCATTGCTTGGGGAGCTGAGCGCTGGTTCAGTCGTATTACTAAGCGGATCCAAACTTGGATCTATGGTTTAAGCCTCGCTGTTTACTGTTCATCCTGGAGTTTTCTCGGCACGGTTGGTCAATCAGCCGATGATCTTTGGTCATTTCTCCCCATTTTTATTGGCCCCATCTTAATATTCACTGTTGGTTTTGGCCTGCTGCGAAAGATGGTGATTGTGTCAAAGGCGCAAAACATTACCTCTGTGGCTGACTTTATTGCTGCTAGGTATGGTAAATCTCAAGTTCTCGCTGCAATTGTCACCTTAATCGCTCTGTTTGGCATCATGCCCTATATTGCGTTGCAACTTAAAGCGATGGTCTTTAGCTTGAATCTTTTTCAACCTGAGGGGGCATTGTTCGACGGTACAAAAGTCTCACTGGTTATAACTGGTTTATTAGCCATTTTTGCCATTTTATTTGGTACACGAAAGCTTGATGCCACTGAACATAACCCCGGTATGATGTTGGCGATTGCATTTGAGTCTCTAGTGAAATTAGGTGCATTTTTACTGGTTGGTATTGTCATTAGTTTTGGGGTCTTTGATGGCTTTGGTGACATCTGGCAACAAGCCAGTGCTAAGGATTTGATCAACGAGCCAAATCTTCGTATTGAATCACTAATGCCGGAACTGCTAGTGGGTATGGCTGCCTTTTTGTGTATGCCTAGGCAGTTCCACGTCATGATGGTTGAGTGCACTAATGAAAAAACCATGGTTAAAGCTAAGTGGATGTTCCCGGTTTACCTGCTGTTGTTTGGCCTATTTGTGGCGCCACTCGCTTTGGCTGGCAAGTTATTACTTGGCGATGCAGTAGCCGCTGATACTTACGTGATTAATTTACCATTAGCACTCGATAAACCTTGGCTAGCTGTTGTGGCGCTGCTCGGAACACTTTCTGCTGCAACGGGGATGGTCATCGTTGCCGTGGTGACGATTAGTGTGATGGTGAGTAATGAGTGGCTGGTACCGTTAATGCTGCGGACTGGGCAGATAAAGGCGAGAAATTTTAGTCAATTTTCACAACTACTGCTCAATGCTCGCCGTCTTGCCATTATGCTCATTCTAGGCCTTGGCTACTTTAGCTACCTAACATTTATGGACAACGATTCGTTATCCTCTTTAGGTATGTTGTCATTTGGTGCGTTCGCTCAATTGGCGCCGGCGTTAATCGGCGGCATGTATTGGAAACACGGTAATCGCAGTGGTGTATTCCTCGGGCTGGCTGTTGGCTTTGGTTGCTGGTGTTACATTTTGCTGCAGGGCGCTGCAGACCATTCCGGCATTGTTGCGACTGATATCGCTTTGCTAGATTCTATTAAGCCTAACGTGCGCGATATACTCATCGCATTATTGGCGAACTGTGGCTGCTATATGCTTGGCTCAATCTGGTTTCGTGCCGGTGTTGCCGAGCGCATACAAGCCAGTGCCTTTGTGACCCCAGGACGTTTTAAAAAGGATACTAACCGTAAGAGTGCACCCGTTTCCCAGCAAGACCTACTGATATTAGCCAGTCGCTTTGTCAGTCCAACCCGCGCCTATGAGAGTTTTTCTGGTTTTTCTGAAGATGCGGTAAAAAGTGACAGCTGGCATAAGGTTGCTCCGCCAGAACTCATCGCACATACCGAGCATATGCTCGCAGGGGTACTTGGTGCCTCAAGTGCATCACTGGTGATGGATTCAGTGATGCAAGGCCGGGATTTGGCACTTGATGAAGTATTTAGTCTTGTGGATGAGGCATCCTCTAAAATTATCTTGAGTCAAGATATGCTTAGAGGTGCTATTGAACATGCCTACGAAGGTATGAGTGTGGTCGATAAGGATTTGAATTTAGTTGCTTGGAACTTTAAGTATGCTGAGCTGTATGACTATCCAGACAATTTTTTACAAGCTGGCATGCCGATCAGTGATGTGGTTCGTTTTAATGCTGAGCGCGGCTATTGTGGTATTGGCGATATAGAGGAACAAGTAGACAAGCGCGTGCAGCATATGCGCAATGGCACTCAGCATGTCTCAGAGCGTCAACGCAAAGATGGTAAAGTCATAAAAATTCAGGGTAACCCCATGCCTGGTGGTGGCTTTGTGATGACTTTTACTGATATTACCCAATACCGCTTGCAAGCCAAAGCGTTGCAAGAGTCGAATGAGACACTAGAAGCTAGGGTAAAGGAGCGTACATACGAGTTATCAATGCTTAACAGCAAACTGTTAGAGTCGAAAGCGCAAGAGGAGATGGCAAATGCATCGAAAAGTCAGTTTCTTGCTGCTGTTGGTCACGATCTCATGCAACCGTTAAATGCGGCTCGACTTTTCACCGCCTCTCTGTCGCAATATCCAAACTTAGATCTAGAAGCTAAAACGACCCTAAGTCATGTTAATAGCTCGCTGAAAATTGCCGGGGAATTACTGACCGATCTACTCGATATTTCGAAACTAGACTCTGGAATGGTTGATGTTAATCGACGTGACTTTGCTATTGCAGATCTGCTTGATGGCTTAACGGTAGAGTTTGAGGCGATGGCTAAAGATTATTCAATTAATTTTAGTGCTATTCCTTGTTCGGCGACCATTAATTCGGATCCAAGTCTTTTAAGGCGCGTGTTACAAAACTTTTTAACTAATGCATATCGTTATGCCAAGGGAAGTCGTGTTCTGTTGGGCTGTCGTTATCGCGGCGGTGAACTTGAAATTCAAGTGCTTGATACCGGCTGTGGTATTGATGAGAATGAAACCAAAGAGATTTTTAAAGAGTTTAAGCGACTGGATAACCCTGAGAGTAAAAGTGCCAGTGGCTTGGGTTTAGGCTTAGCCATTGCAGATAGGATCAGCCGTGTTCTAGACCATGAAATTAACGTCAGTTCAATATTAGGACAGGGCTCAGTATTTTCAATTAAAGTGCCACTGGGTGAGAAGGTGACTGCGCCTACGCCGAAAAAAGTCGCTTCTCTATTGCAACCTTTAGCGGGCGTGAAAGTGCTATGCATTGATAATGAAGAAGCTATCTTAGCGGGGCTGGAAAGTCTATTAACGCGTTGGCAGTGTGAGGTTATCTGCGCCAGCGACTTTGCCGATGCTCGAATTAAGCTTGGGCTTAAAGGGGTTGCTCCAGATATCGTACTTGCAGACTACCATCTAGATAATGACCAAAATGGCGTTGATGCGATGGATGGCGTCAGAAACCTTTATGGTGAAAACCTTCCTGGTATATTGATTACCGCTAATACCCGTAAAGATTTGATTGATGATATTCAGCTTCGAGGTTACCACTACATGGCCAAAATGGTGAAACCTGCAGCGCTTAGAGCATTAATCTCCAGTTTGGTCAGAAAGGACTAATTACTGAAAACAAAAAAGGCACATCAATTGTGCCTTTTCTACTTACGTATGGCTTGAATTATTCAACTTTTACTGGAGTTAAACCCTTATCTCTTGATTCAACGGCACTGTCTACGTCGAAGCCACCAGTCTTCCAGCTCTGCGCTTCTTCAGCATTAAAAGATTGTCCTTTCCAACTTGTGGCACTGGTAAGGTTAAAGCCTTGTTTAGACCAACTCTCCGATTGCTCTGGGGTGAAACCGCCACCTTTCCATGCTTGAGCTTGTTCAGCGTTAAAGCCAATCTCCTTCCATGCTGCTATATCTCTTTCTGACATGCCTTTCCAAGTTGCGGGTGCGGATGCACAGGCACTAAGCGCGAGGATAACCATTACTAAACCGAGTTTTTTCATTTCACAGTCCTTATCTAAATCGTGACTTAATATGCCGAATCTACCCAGAGCTATGCCTGTACGCCTCTCGGCAACATATGTTTTATCATTTTCGGCAATACCATCTCCTTATTGATAAGTTAAGAAGAGTGGAACAGAGGACGATGCTTACGACCTATCAATGTAAAAGGTATTTACCGTTCACTATTGAAGATAGTCGCTGAAATATCACTCGACAAGTTATTGCTTCAAATGAAGTAAACCGACTTGGAATAACGTTCTCGGATCAAGAGTGACAAATTTTTTGGCTTCAGCTGTTCAGGTTTATGATGACTTGACCCAATATTAAAGATGGATATACTGAACGACGTGTAAAAAATATAAAACAAGAAGTAATCAATTACTCAAAAGGAAATTGTTATGTCACAACCACGCTGCAACTCTTACTACAACGCCACCATCAATACTGAAACTGACTACCCTGAATTAGAGGGCGATATACGTGTTGATGTGGTGATTGTGGGTGGTGGCTTTACTGGTGTAGCGACGGCAGTGGAGCTTTGTGAGAAAGGCTACAAGGTTGCGATTGTAGAGGCCAATAAGATCGGATGGGGAGCGACAGGCCGCAATGGTGACCAGGTGACGGGGAGTTTGTCAGGTGATACTGCCATGACTAAGCAGCTACGCAATAAATTGGGCACTGATGCTGAGCAGTTTGTTTGGAATATGCGTTGGCGCGGGCATGAGATAATAAGAGCGCGAGTAAAGAAGTACGCAGTAGAGTGCGACCTTAAGTATGGGCATTTACATACAGCCTATAAAGCGAGTCACATTAATGAGTTGAAACAGACCTATGATGAGGCTTGTAAAAATGGCATGGCTAGCGAACTGGAGTTGCTAACTAAAGAGCAGCTACCTGAGTATATCAACACGCCCTTGTATCACGGCGGCCTTTTAAACAAGCGTAATATGCACCTACATTCAGTTAATCTTTGTATTGGTGAGACAAGAGCAGCTGAGAGTATGGGCGCACAAATTTTTGAGCACTCGGCAGTTGTTGATATTGAAGATGGGGTTCTTGCTACTGTGACCACATCAAAGGGGAAGATCACTGCTAACAGTGTTGTGTTGGCGGGGAATGCTTATCATAAGTTGGCTAGAAAAAAATTAAGAGGCATGTTGTTTCCTGCATCGCTGGGGAATTGCGCCACTGCACAACTGACCTCAGAGCAGGCCCAAAGCTTGATCCCCAAAGATGTTGCTGTGTATGACACTCGTTTTGTACTGGATTACTACCGACTAACCGCCGATAACCGTTTAATGTTCGGTGGCGGCACTAACTATTCCGGTCGGGACTCTAAAAATGTTGCTAATGAACTTAGGCCTGCTCTGGAGCGTACATTCCCACAGCTGAAAGGGGTCGATATAGAGTATGAGTGGACTGGCATGGCGGGTATTGTGCTAAATCGTATTCCACAGCTAGGTAAAGTTCAAAAAATGTATTCTATTGCCAAGGTTACTCGGGGCATGGGGTTGCGACCTCCCACATTATGGGAGAAATCATGGCCAATGCCATTATCGGAGAGCAGCAAGAATTCGGTCTCTTTGCTGATATGCAACATTTAAGGATCCCGCTCAATGAGTGGTTTGGAAACCAAGCATTGGCACTGGGGATGGTGTACTACAAGGTTATGGAGAATTTTAGGTAGTAACAGGTTCTTGAACGTCATAAAAAAGCCGCATTAAAATGCGGCTTTATCGTAACAGATGTTTGTTCCGTCCTGAGTTAAATATCGACTTTTTCCATCTCTAACTGCTGCAGTGCAATGACGGCTTGAGTGCGATTTCGAACTCCCAGCTTTCTAAATATAGCGGTGGCATGCGCTTTAATGGTCGCTTCTGAAACCCCTAAATCATACGCAATTTGTTTGTTAAGCAAGCCTTCAGCAAACATCTGCAGCACTTTATATTGCTGTGGGGTCAGATCTGACAACTTACTGGCAATCTGATCGGTGCCGTCATCGCTGACTTCTTGCAGTTCAACGCCTTCTGGTAACCAAACATCACCAAAGAGTACGGCTTCAAGTGCAGTTGCCAGCGTTTCCATAGACGATGATTTAGGGATAAATCCAGAGCTACCATAATGAATAGCACGACTGATAGTCGTATTGTCTTCATGAGCTGAGATAACAACAACGGGGAGCTCTTGGTAGTGGGTTCTTAGATGGATCAATGTCGAATAGCCATGAGAACCTGGCATCTGAAGATCCAGTAATACAACATCATATTCAATGTCGCTATTGTCTAGGAGATTTTGCAACGCATCAGCGCTATCAGCTTCAAACCATTGAGTATTGGTAAACGCAGTGGTTAATGCTTGTCTTAATGCGTTTCTAAATAGAGGATGGTCATCCGCAATAATTATATTTAAGTTTTCAGGCTTCATGGCTTTATAGGGTTATTTTGGTTGCTCGTGAAGATACTTTCAATGTAACAGATAAATGACAAGCTATTCTATGGCTTTATCCGACAAACGTTATAATTTGGTAAATTTTTGCGTGGAGTTAGACTTTGGTCTAAAGGTTTGATCTTTTATTAACGGGTTAAACAAAAGTTTGAAACAATTTAAAGAGGTTTTAACTAAACCTCTTTAAATTATGTCCGATTAGCCTAAAGTCCAAACGGCTGTAGGTTTTCTATCATCGTCTACCGCGACAAAGGTAAATACACCGCGTATCGCGTGTTCGCGAAGGTCTTGGTACATATCTTCTACAAAAATATTAACTTCAACTTTGATTGAGGTATTACCTACATGAATCACCCTGGCAATAATCTCCGCTAGAGAACCAGCTGGGATCGCCTTATTAAAATCAATTCTGTCTGAACTGACAGTGACTAAGGTTTTGCGGCAAAAGCGTGTCGCTGCAATGAATGCAGTCTCATCCATCCAAGCTAAAGCTTCCCCACCAAATAGTGTATTGTGGTGGTTAGTAATTGATGGAAACACAGCTTTAATAACGCGAGCTTCAGACTGTTCAATTCTTAGTGACATCGCTTCACTAAATTGAGTCGGAGTTTGAGTTAGGGGCATACGGCAACCTAAGGTTATGCACAAGAAAGGCGCGACTATACTCCTTTCATAGGCATTAGAATAGTAGCTCTAACTTGTTAGTTTTAAACTCTATGGCTGATAGGTATTTTGCTATACATAGAAAAAGCACTTATATGGAGTCAAGCTTGATGAGATGTAAAGGTATAAAGAGGATATTGATTGCGGGTATGGCCTTAGTTTTATTAGGGTGTCAAAGTACTGAAAATAAAGAGGCTAGCGTTGAATTCGAAGGTTTTATCGGTTTTAAACAATCAAAGCCTTGGGCGATTACGTTTAATGATTGTACTGTTTATCGGTTTTCAGACGCCAAGCTATATTACTGGTTTGATAGAAGTCTAAATAAGGTGAGTTGTTATCAGTTTTCTGAGGCAGATAAAAGTGAACTTGTTGGGATTTTTAACAAAATTTATCAAATGCCAAGTTTAACAGCCCCTGCAAAGAATTTTATTCGGTTTGAACAATTGGATATTTCATCTTCTGGGTGGGGAGTGTTTCCTAAAGTGTTCGAGAGACAAGGCGATCATTGGATACGTGTGCAAGAGGGTTGGATTTATCTACAAAAAGCAGACTTTGCCTTGATAGAAGTTTATCAGGGTCAACAAGATATGAAGCTGAAAGCTAACCACGATAGTTACTACAATAATCACTAGATGCTGTTGATCTTTCGAGCGATGAAAGATTAACAGCCCCTGGTCACATTTTGCTAAATACATAAAAAAACGCATCGACTGATTTCAGTGGATGCGTTTTTTATGAGTTTGAATTATACCAATCAGTATA
>NZ_JBFRMK010000345.1:0-5776 GCF_041470405.1 Shewanella sp. 10N.286.45.A1 | reverse complement strand
AAGAATAGAAGCATTGAATCGAACCCAAAGGGCCGCGTTTCTTGGCTATTTTTACTGTGTTGTAGACTATTTGTGGAGAATAACTAAACGGCATAGCCTCCGCCTTGTCAAAATAGCCAATAAACTGCGGCAAAAACAACCGTGAAAGATCAACAACCCCTAGTATCAGTTGGCTCCATAGAGGGAGCCTTACATCAATAATAAGAAACAAAGGACTGGCTCGATGTTTAATCGAATATGGCTTAAAGCAGTTGCAACTGCTGCACGATTATTTATCTTATCGATTGCTGCCTGCTATTTGCTCATCCATTTTTCAGTATGTTCCTTGGCCAATGCCAACAGTATTTGAGCTGTTACAGAGCGTCTATCGTTAGATGAAAACTGGTATAGCGGCACTTATCGCGAGCAGGGCGTAACCTATACATCGCAGCCAACGTGGGTGCAGTCAGTGCCTGTTAGCGAGCCAGAAAAAGAACCTACGGGTCAGCTTGCCGATGGTATTTTTCATTTATTGCTCGATAATCAATATCGGGTAAGCGAAGGTGGTGAACAGAGCAAGTTTAATCGCTATGTTATTAAAGCCGTTTCAGCTAAAGGCCTAGAGTACGTCTCGCAAATTAGTGTGAGTTACGACCCTAGCTATGAGCGGATCGCTTTTCACGGGATTAAGGTTATCCGAGATGGCGTAGAAATTGATAAAACCTTAGATAGTCAGTTCAGTTTAGACAAAAGCGACAGCGGTAACGACCTGCTTTACGATGGTTCGCTTAATGCGTTTTGGGCGGTTAATGATATTCGAATTGGTGATGTTGTTGAGTATAGCTTTACACGGTTTGGGCAGAACCCTGTATTTGCCAGTACTTTCACCGGCTCTAGAACGCTGCAGTGGCAAGTGCCGATCCATCAACAGTTTTTGAGAGTGCTTTGGGGGAAGTCTACTCCTTTGCATTTTAAGATGCACAATACTGAACAAAGCTTTACCGAGAGTCGTTTAGGTAGTGAAACGGACTATCAACTGCTAGTGGAGCAACAGCCCATTTTAACAGTGAGTAATGATGCTGCAGCTTGGTATGAGCCTTATGCCAAAGCCGAGTTTTCAGAGAGTAAAGATTGGCGGGCGGTGGTCGACTGGGCTCGGCCAATGTTTGAACGTCAACTTGATAATTCTGCAGCGTTGCAAAGCAAGATTAAGCAGATCACCGAGCAAACTGATGACTTAGATCAGCAAGTTATGCTTGCACTTAATTTCGTGCAACAAGATATCCGTTATCTGGGGATTGAGATAGGCAGTAATAGCCATTTCCCTGCGAAAGCCAGCGACACATTAGCTAAACGCTATGGTGATTGTAAAGATAAGTCGGTGCTGCTAATCGCGCTACTGAAAGGACTTGGTGTGGAAGCCTCTCCTGTTTTAGTCAATAGCCAAACAGGCGAAAGCCTAGCTAACAAGTTGCCGTCGGCAAAAAGCTTCAACCATGCCATTATTAAGGCCGAGATAAATAACAAGAGTTATTGGTTTGACCCGACATTGTTGTACCAGCAAGTGGCTTTAGATGCTGTTTATCAACCTAACTATGGTTATGCGTTGGTATTAGAACCTGGGGTTGATGCCCTAGAAAAAATGCCTGCTGAGCATAGTGGTAGCAAAATTGTTTTTGCAGAAGCTTATGACTTTTCAGATGGGGTGGCAAAGCCATCAATATTCACCTCTAAAGTGACCTATTCTGGTTATGAAGCACGCAGTAAAAGGGCGGCGATAGTGGATAGTGGAGTACAGGCTTTGTCTGAGCAATACGCTAAGTATTATGACAAAATCTTTAATGGACTCAGCATCAATACACCGCTGCAAGTGACCAGAGATAATACTCAAGGGACACTGACAATTAGTGAAGACTATTTGTTAAAGGCGCCTTGGACTGAGGGGGATGACGAGGGATTTACTATTTACCTGTATGAAACCCAATTGTCTCCTTATCTGTCTATTCCCGAAAGCTTAAGCCAAAGAGCGCTACCGTTAAGTTACCCATTGCAGATTGAAGGCGAAATTGTTGTTAATCTTCGTGATTCAAACTGGAGTTTTACTGATGAAACCACCAAGGAGGATAATCCTTTTTTTGAACTGGTTTATCAGGTTGCTTATAACAAGAAACAACATCAACTTACATTGTCATACGATTACCGCACTAAGGTAGATAGGGTTGAGGTCGAGCAGCTCGCTGACTATATTGCGGCACTGAAGAAAGTCGACTCTATAGATAGCTACGGTATTGTTGATTACCCTAAGGCAACCAGTGCAGCGGCAACCAGCGAGCCCATTGTAGCAGACACTTTGGAGTCAGTTAATCGCTGGGTTTTACTTGGCACTCTAATGCTATTTAGTATTGTGTATGCCTTGGTCAGTTTGACGATGGAAGCGAAAAGTAGCCATCAAAGCCAATTCTATCCAGTATCGCTAGTTAAGTTTTTCATTCTGTCAGTTTTTAGTCTTGGCTTGTATTCGGCCTATTGGAGCTATAAGAACTGGCAGTACATTAAATATGAGAAAGACAGGCCCGATATATGGCCTGTTGCGAGAGCTATTTTTTCACCGCTCTGGTATTACCCTTTGTATTTGTGGTTGGTCGTTGATCGTGACCAAAGAGAAAGTCAGCCATTCCTGATCCCTGCTTGGACGGCGGTTTTCCTGTTTGTAGGTTATCTGGGGTACAACTCCATGAGTTGGGAGAGCGATTGGGGTAACTGGGATTACCTTATTCCGTTCATTGTTTTCGCCCCGCTAGTCATGTACGTGAATAAGATAAATAAACTAAATACCGAGGCTTATTTAGCTAACTCGCAGTGGCATGCACGCAATTGGGTGTTTATGGTTTGTATGTCTCCATTACTGTTATATTCAGCAGGGCAAGACGTTGGCTTGATTGCGCAAGATGACATTATTACTGGTGAAGAACTGTGGTCGCACGATATCGATTTTATGCAGCAAAACAAGGTATTCACTGAAAACGAAATGCCAGTTTTATTTTATAGTGACGATTGGCTGAGCAATCGATCAGACGGCAACGGCTTCACGCCTGAGACTGTATTTTCCTATTGGGTTGAGAACGATGAGTTGCAAGTTGCCTCTAGTCCATTAAGCGCTGTAGAAGATATCGAAGTCGATTATGCTAACGCGAGTGAAGAGGCTGAGGTCGCTGAAGTCACCATTCATGTAGAAGATGGTGATGAATTTGTATTGTATGCCACTACCACAGACGAGAAAGATAAAGTCTTTGTTAAGCAGCTAATGCAACAGTGGCAAAGTCAAAGAGAGGGGAATACAGCCCTTTAGATTATCAGGGTCATTGATAGAGCCTCAAAAAAGCACATAGTGGCTGCTTTTTGAGGCTAGCTATTTTGTTAGAAAGGTCATTCCTAGTCATGTATTGCTAATACTTTGTAAAGCTTGTTGAGCCTGCAAGACTCATAAAAAATACTAAGGAGTCATCGGTCTCGACAGATCAAAACGATTGTCTTCTGAAATGCCGTAATAGGAAGTGGCTCCACCTGCTCGCAAAATTGGCGCGGCTTTAGTGGTTAGAAACTCTCCCTCTGCGCTTAACAACTGCTTATCGATATGCACGGCAACGACCTCGCCTAACACTAACCAACTATCTATTTTGTCACCATCTGCCCCTTGCAGTTGAATCAGTTGCGAAAGCTTACATTCAAAGTTAACTGGGCTTTGTGCAACGTAATCGGCTGCAACTATCGAAGCTGGTTTAGCAGTGAGACCTGCAAAATTGAATTCATCTTCATCGTTGGCTAATGCCACCGAACTCTGATTCATTTTTGCTGCCAAGCTTTTAGTTGCCAAGTTCCAAGTGAACACCTTAGTTGCAGCAATATTGGCAACACTGTCTTTCCAACCAATGCTGGCAAAGCCAATGATTGGCGGACGATAGTTGAAGCAGTTAAAGAAACTATAGGGTGCTAAATTTCGCTGACCTTGGGCGTTACGAGAGCCAATCCAGCCAATAGGGCGAGGCCCGATTATTGCGCTTAACGGATCATGGGGTAGACCATGGCCTTTGCTGGGCTCATAAAAATAGCGCTCATCCATATACCTTGTTCCCTTTCTGACATGCTAAAGCTAATGAGATGGTAGCTTTTCAACTTAAGGCTTGGTTGTCAATAAGGCTGGCTTTTAGAAATAGTATCACCCGCCAGCATTATGGCTAGCGGGCTTATGTATTGGCTTATAGTGGATTTAAGTATGCCTTAACGGCTTTTAGTCTGACGGTTGCAGCGCCAATGATATCGAGTACCCCTAATATTGAGTGAGGCTTCTCTGCACTGACCCAAGCGGAGCCCGTGGCGCCAATGGGTAGCATCGCCATGGTGTTGTCATCCACTTCAAGCACGACGGTTCTACCTACTGGCATTGAGCCAAGGTTGATATGGCGTGACACCATCTGCTCGCGAGGTAATAAATCGCCCTGAGCCTCGCCAGTAGCTTCTACCTTACTGTGCACACGAGCTCTAAAAATCTGTCCAGGATAGGCATCGATATAGAACTCAGAAAACTGCCCCGGTTGAATATAAGCGTAGGATTGATCTGGGATACGCATCTCGACAAACTTTTTGCCGGTATTCCACAGGTGCATAGAACCAACTCGAGTGCCATCAGCAATATAAACGTGAGTCACCATACCATCGAAAGGAGCTCTTACTTGTAGCCTATCTAGCTCAAAGTTTTGCTTACGTAGTTGTGCATACTGAACTTCTAGTTGAGCGGCTTGCACCTTCAAGTCGGCTTGGGTGATCTCAACTTTATCGGCAGCGTTTTCAAGATCGCGTTCGCTGACGTGCTCACCAAGTTCCGCTTTACGCAGGTAGTTCCGTTTCGCTTGGGCAAGTTTAACCTCAGTGGCTTCGACTGCACGTTCGATCTCTTGTATTTTTGCATTGATCTCATCAATCGCGCTGGCAACCTTATCATCAACCAAAGTGTAGATAAGTTCGCCTTTTTTTACGTGTTGATTGTGATCAACTGAAATTGATTGGATCTGTTGCCCAATGGCGGGTGAAAGCACGGCATGCGGCGCACGTACGGTTGTAGAGTCGGTGAGATCTGCAGGCGAATAAAAACGATGCGCCAAGAACAGAGTAGTGGCAATTAAACAGCCTACCAACACACTAATAAAGTAGTTACGCGGTCTTTTTTTGATCACATTGAATTTAAACAGTAACCAACAAATAAAAATATAGGGCAGCATTATCTCTTTCATGCGCGTGTCCCCCTAATCCACTGTTGTACCTTGTCCCAATCAGTGACAATTGCGATAACAGCTAAAACCCACAGCGGCTTCCAGAGCAGACCAAGCATACAGAGCCAAAATACCAGCTTTGCTTGCTGCATACCGCGCTCTTTGGCTAAGTATTTCGGTAGGGAGTGCAGGTGCCAAAGCTTAATGGCCACCCAGCAAAAAACACCGACGGTGACAGCGGTGATGACCCACATAAACGCAACGGAATTGAGTAATCCCATCGTGCCAGGCAAGTTGGTATAGATTAAGTCGGTATCATGGATTTTCATTAAACTCTCATAAGCCAATTGGCTGGGATCAAACGGGTTAGAAATTAGGTTGATCTTAACCTTGGTAAGCTGAATCAAGCTTGAACTGCTAAAGGCAAAAGTGTGACTAAGCGTCAGATTGTAAAACTGTTATATGAAGTCAGCTATCTATGGTGTTGAAAGCGTAAGTTGTGGTGGAGAGTCCTTATACCAATTGCATTA
>NZ_JBFRMK010000344.1:0-2899 GCF_041470405.1 Shewanella sp. 10N.286.45.A1 | reverse complement strand
GCCTTGATTAAAGCCCATTGAATTCCCACTGAATCCTGCATCTTCAAGTAGAGCGGGTATATAGACTTCGACAGTTTAACTGTACTCGTTATAATTAGTGCCATTTAATTGGGTTTATGCTGTCATCGAAATAACTAAGTAGCAAAGGGGAATTTAATGTTAAATATGGATCTAAGCCAGCGAGTCGTTATTAGCACCCAAGAGCAAGCTTGGTTAGATAGCCCGTCTGCAACGGTATTTCGTAAGCCATTGGAGCGCGCAGCAGCAGAAAGTGGCCATACAACCAGTATCGTTAAGTATCAAGCTGGCGCCAGTTTTAACAGCCATTCCCACCCTTATGGTGAAGAAATATTAGTGTTAGAAGGTATATTCTCCGATGAGGAGGGTGATTATCCCGCTGGCACTTATATTCGTAATCCGCCAGGAAGCAGTCATGCGCCGTTTAGTAAAGAGGGCTGTGTGCTACTGGTAAAGTTAAACCAGTTTGATAAACGTGATTTACACAAAGTGCGGATTAATACTCGCACCGGTGAATGGCGAGCGGGTATCGGTGGTTTACAAGTGATGCCGCTGCATGAGTTTGAGCATGAACATATCGCGTTAGTTAAATGGCCTGCGGGCGAGCGCTTTCAAGCGCATTGTCACTTTGGTGGTGAAGAAATTCTAGTGCTGAGCGGCGAGTTTAGAGATGAACACGGTGTTTACCCAAAATATACGTGGCTTAGAAGCCCACATCTGAGTGAGCATTTTCCGTTCGTTAAACAAGACACCATCATCTATGTAAAGACAGGCCACCTTCATCCTAAGGGATAATGGAGGTTAACATTTCTCGTCGTGGCAACACTCTTCTTGCAGAAAAGCGACTAACCCGTCTAAACAATCAAATTGAGGGATACAGTGCAGTACTCTTCCCTCTCTTTGCTGCTTAACAAGCCCAGCGGACATCAAGCTTGAAAGGTGATGCGACAAGGTTGAATTTGGGATCTGTAATGTCTCTTGCAATTGTCCAACCGGCAAACCAGCGTGACCTGCTTTTACTAGACAGCGAAATAGCGTCAACCTTGTAGGGTGACCAAGTTCTTTTAGTGCCTTTGCGGCAACATCAATATCCATAATTTCAACTCAGTGTCAGTGTTACCATTGTCTTTAAGCGCAGAGTTAGAGTCCTGATAAAGCTCGATTTCTCTGCGTTGCTATTATTTCGATCATTACCGAAATAATAGCAGGGTATACACAGCCATTGAAGCCATATCCGTAAATATTTTATTTTCTCGATGGTTTTTCTGAGATCCACAACTTAATTGTACCCTGCACCACAGCTACGCCGTCGGTATCATACGCAGTTACTGGCACTAACATGTCACCAACAACCCATTGCTCAGGCTTTACTTCAGCAACACAAGTGATATCGCTGCCCGCTTTAGCGGTGTAGTCAACGCTCATTCCTTTAGGGATCCAACGCAAGTGGCTGGGAATAGAGGCTTCGGCCATCGTGCCCATCGCCATCTCTAGGCCATTACATATTGCGATTACGTGCACAGTTTGAATATGGTTGTGGACTAATTTGCGCTTTTTAATAAGACAAACGCATTTATTCACTTTTAATTCACTGATAAAAGGTTTTACTGTGCCGAAGTAAGGCGCCATGCGGCAGACCATGAGTGAAAATATCTTGTTGCCAAAGGGGAGGCGAGTAATTCGCTTGTACAGAGACATCACCTTGGTGGGCTTATTGCTTGGCTTGTTATTCGTTGAATTGCTCATCTTCTTCCTTGTGAACTTTACTGGTCGGATGAGATTAACATTGAATTAACATCGATTGCTAGCGTCTTACTTGTTTCGCGGTAAAGATAAGCTTCGCTTCTCTGGTGTAGCGCAGTATAATTTTGGCAGATAACTCTACTGAGTCGATTAAGGAATAAAGTGAACTATTTAAAGACCTACCTTAAAGGGATGGCAATGGGAGCTGCTGATGTTGTTCCTGGTGTTTCAGGTGGTACTATCGCCTTTATTACAGGCATATTAGATCAACTGCTTGATAGCATAAAAAAGATTAGACCTTCTTTATTTAGCGTTATTAAAGAGCAAGGCATAAAAGCGGCTTTTATACACATTAATGGACCGTTTTTGGTGTGCGTATTTGGCGGCATCTTAACCAGCATTATGACGTTAGCTAAGCTTATTACTTATCTACTGCACACCCATCCTATTCCCGTTTGGTCGTTTTTCTTTGGGCTAATCGTAATATCTGTGGTGCACATGCTCAAACAGGTTAAGGGCTTCACCGTTGGTCGTTTAGCCTTGTTCGCATTAGGAGTCGCTATTGCATGGGGGATTACTATGCTAAATCCTATTGCGCTAGAGATGACTTACCTCAATGTATATCTGGGTGGTTGTATTGCGATAACCGCGATGATTTTACCTGGGATCTCAGGCAGTTTTATTCTATTGCTGCTAGGGCTTTATACTTCGGTTATGGGGGCTGTAAAGGGATTTGATATTGCCATTATGGCAACCTTTGCAGCAGGTGCTGCCACTGGCCTACTCAGCTTTAGCCATGTGTTATCGCTATTATTGCGCAAGTATCACGATGCAACCTTAGTATTTTTAACTGGGCTAATGCTTGGAACACTAGGCAAAATTTGGCCATGGAAACAAGTACTGACTTTTCGTGAAAACTCAAAAGGTGAGATGGTGCCACTGGATGAACGTATTTTGTCACCTTTGCAGTATGAACATATTACTGGTCAGCCAGCATTGTTAAGTTATGCCATCGTCGCCATGCTATGTGGCATATTATTGGTATGGGGACTCGAGCAGTTCGCTAATAAAAACCGTCCCTAGCAAAAAAGCAAATTGAGAAGATAAACGCCAGCATATTGCTGTAATGCCGGTCAGT
>NZ_JBFRMK010000343.1:5809-9770 GCF_041470405.1 Shewanella sp. 10N.286.45.A1 | reverse complement strand
TATCTCTCCGCCACATTAAAGAAGGCAGCCTAAATGGCTGCCTTTTTGCTTTCTAAGGTAAGCTGTTGTTATTAATCGTTATATTGATTATCACTAGCGAGAGGGTTAGCAAAAATTAGCTTTCTAATTTTGTTTTTATGGGCTAAATTAGACTGAATAAGATAGCTTGACACACGTGTAGAGCAAGCAGGATTAATTTGGGGTAGGACAGCTTTGATTTCAGTATATTTAGTCGATGACCATGAGCTAGTACGTACTGGTATTCGGCGAATTCTAGAAGATGAACGCGGAATAAAGGTTGTTGGTGAAGCCGGTGACGGTGAGACTGCAGTCCAATGGTGCCGTAAAAATGAAGCTGATGTCATCTTAATGGACATGAATATGCCTGGGATCGGTGGCTTAGAAGCAACTCGAAAAATTCTTAGGTTTCAAGCTCACGCAAAAATCATCGTACTGACTATTCATACCGAAGATCCGTTTCCTACCAAAGTGATGCAAGCTGGTGCGTCTGGTTATTTAACCAAAGGAGCAACTTCTCCTGAAGTGCTACAAGCTATTCGACAAGTGGCCCATGGCCAACGTTATTTATCTCCCGAAATAGCGCAACAGATGGCATTGAGCCAGTTTAACCAATCTGAAGACAATCCTTTTAAATCGCTGTCTGAAAGAGAGTTGCAGATCATGCTAATGATCACCAATGGCGAAAAAGTCAGTGATATTTCTGAACAACTGAATCTTAGCCCAAAGACAGTGAATAGTTATCGATATCGCTTGTTTGCAAAGTTAGGCATCGGTGGTGATGTAGAGCTTACTCGCTTGGCAATTAGGTATAAGATGCTTGATACTGGCCAGTTCTGAATAAATATTAGCTATTAGGTGATCTAACGTCGTATGGCTGAAGCGTTCAATTCTAGCGAATTTTTAAAAACGGTTACATCGTCTCCCGGTGTTTACCGTATGTATGATATCGATAATACCGTTATCTATGTTGGGAAGGCTAAAGATCTAAAAAAGCGATTATCTTCTTATTTCCGTAAAAATCTCACTAATGTAAAAACACAGGCTTTAGTCGCTCGCATTGCTAATATCGATGTCACTATTACCCATAGTGAAACTGATGCTCTCATTCTAGAAAATGATTACATAAAACAGTACATGCCCAAGTACAATGTACTGCTCAGAGATGATAAATCCTATCCCTACATTTTATTAAGTAATCACAAGCATCCGCGGCTCTCTTACCATCGTGGTCCACAAAGAGCTAAAGGCCAATACTTTGGTCCGTATCCCAACGGTGGAGCTGTTCGAGAAAGCCTACATTTATTGCAAAAAATCTTTCCGATTAGGCAATGTGATGACCTGTATTATAAAGCGAGATCTCGCCCCTGCTTGCAGTATCAGATCGGTCGTTGTTCAGCGCCCTGTGTTGATAAAGTCTCTTTAGAGGATTATCAAGAGCAGGTCACACTCGCTTCTCTGTTTTTAAAAGGTAAAGACCAACAAGTCACCAGAGCACTTGTTGCCAAGATGGAAAAAGCTGCGCAAGAGCTACATTATGAGCAAGCGGCGCGTTATCGGGATCAGATCACTGCACTAAGACGGGTTGCTGAACAACAAGAAGTGTCACACGCATCTGGAGACATGGATGTTATCGGAGCGCACTTCTCATCGGGTGTCGCCTGCTTTCACTTACTCTTTATCCGAGAAGGCAAAATTTTTGGAAGTCGCAGCTATTACCCTAAAGTACCAGTGGATACAGAGTTGTCGGAAGTTTTACGATCCTTTATGTTTCAGTTTTATCTTAATTCAGATAGCCAACGAGTGACCCCTAAAGAGATTTTGGTCAGCGATGCCTTTGAAGAGCAAACTGAACTGGCTGCAGCAATAAAAACAGCGCAACAAAGAAAAGTAGAGATAAAAACACAAGTCCGTGGTGAACGTGCGCAGTTTTTACGGTTAGCAATGACTAATGCAACTAACTCTGTTATTACACGCCTATCTCACCGTAATACAGTAGAGCAGCGTTTCCTGTTGCTTGAAGAAGCGATTGAAGCCAGCAGTAAAATCCAGCGCATGGAGTGTTTCGACATTAGCCATACAATGGGGGAAAGCACGGTAGCATCTTGCGTTGTATTTAACCGTGAAGGGCCGAATAAAGCCGACTATCGCCGTTACAATATTGAGGGGATTACCCCTGGTGATGATTATGCAGCAATGAAACAAGCAATTAGTCGACGCTTTGATAAAGTGGCTAAAGGTGGGAAAACACCCGATATCCTCTTTATTGATGGTGGCATTGGCCAATTGCGTATTGCACAGAAGATTGTAGACGAAAAGTTCGTTGCATTAGATCATGCTCCAACATTGATAGGCGTCGCAAAAGGCGAGGGGCGTAAGCCGGGCCTTGAAACGCTTATTTATGGTGATAATGAGGAATCATTTACTTTACCTGCCGATTCAGGGGCATTACACCTTATTCAGCAAATTCGAGACGAATCTCATCGCTTTGCCATCACTGGCCATCGCAATAAACGACAGAAAACTCGAAATACTTCTTCACTTGAATCTATTGAGGGAATAGGTCCTAAACGTCGAAAAGCATTATTACAACATTTAGGTGGATTACAGGAAGTTAAGGGAGCGAGTGTGGCTGAATTGGTAAAAGTTCCAGGGATTAGCCTAGAAATGGCACAAACAATACATGATGCATTGCGAGGGTAGTAAAATTAAGGCAAGATTGGCGCTGCTTTTGAATTTTAGGTTTTATGATGCCGTTTAACATTCCTATCGCGTTAACACTTTTCAGACTATTACTGTTACCAGTGTTTGTTGTTCTTTTCTATATGCCTGACAGTTGGGCTCTATTTGCCGCCGCTTTTGTTTTTTGGTTAGCCGCTGTTACGGATGCGCTTGACGGTTACGCTGCTCGAAAACTGAAACAATCTACTCGTTTCGGTGCTTTCCTTGATCCAGTAGCAGATAAAATAATGGTGACAACCGCATTAGTACTGCTTGTTGCTCAATATCAAAGCATCTGGTTGACCTTACCTGCATTATTCATGATTGGACGTGAGATTGTAATCTCCGCTTTAAGAGAGTGGATGGCTGAAATTGGTAAGCGAGGGGCGGTAGCCGTCTCTTGGATCGGTAAATATAAAACCGCTGCGCAGATGACTGCAATAACAGGATTAATCTGGCAACCAAACGATTTTATTATATATAGCGCATTTGGGTTATTTTACGTTGCTGCGATACTGACTTTCTGGTCAATGATGAGCTACATAATAGCCGCATGGGGCGATTTAACCGCCGAGTAGCTCGTTTTAAAACCGATAAGATTAATTAGTGCGCAAGCAGTTATTTATCTACAAATATAGCGTTGACTCTTCGACATAAATCGGTAGAATGCCATTCCGTAGTCAAGGGGAAGCGAACTAAGCAAGAACTTGAATACAGATTAAATTGAAATGCGACATTAGCTCAGTTGGTAGAGCGATACCTTGCCAAGGTATAGGTCATCGGTTCGAACCCGATATGTCGCTCCAATTTAATATGGCGCGATGGCAGAATGGCTATGCTGCGGATTGCAAATCCGTCGATCTCGGTTCGACTCCGGGTCGCGCCTCCACAAATTAAGAGTTTGATGAGTGGTTAAGTAATTAACTACAGTGTTTCTACCGATAACACGTATCATCAAAATCAAAGAGTTTGCCCGAGTGGTGGAATCGGTAGACACAAGGGATTTAAAATCCCTCGCTTAATAGGCGTGCCGGTTCAAGTCCGGCCTCGGGTACCAAATATTCTCGCAAGAGAATTACAATAAGCCTCAACGCAAGTTGGGGCTTTTTTGTATCTAAATTTCTGCTTTAAATAATGGCTTATACCAATCAACAACAGATGTTGGCCGACTCAGCTAGATTATACCAATCAGTATATGAAGTTGATCTACTCAGAGCGTTTT
>NZ_JBFRMK010000343.1:0-5009 GCF_041470405.1 Shewanella sp. 10N.286.45.A1 | reverse complement strand
ACACTCCTACTGGCGAGTTATAGCGTGCATTAATGAATTCAAACTTATTTTTACTCAGTGAGTCGCACGTCGTGAACTACGAGGTCAAGCTTGTTGCTGACATGCTTACGCGATCCCTTAGCTCTGGAGAACCGTTGCAGCAAATATCACTTATGCTCGGCTATAAAGATATAGGAAGTCGATTTATACTGCAGTTAATTCCATTGTACTCACACCGCTAAATTTCTACTGAGCGATATTAGTGACTTATTGAGCATGGGGATTCAGAACGATCGTAGCAAGGAATTAAAGGCACAAAAAAGCCCAAGTGAATGGGCTTTAAAAATTCACTATTATTAGTGCTTCAAGCTGCTAGATACATTTAGCAGGTTTTGGTAAACCGGCAATTTTTGTCGCTTGCTTGGCAGGCCCTACTGGAAACAAGGTATAAAGATATTTTGAATTACCTTTATCCGCACCTAAACTCTGACCGATCGCTTTTACGAGCACTCGAATAGCCGGACTCGTTTTAAACTCTAGATAAAAATTACGCACAAAATTAATCACTTCCCAATGTGCCTCGGTAAGCTCAATCTGCTCTTCTTTAGCGATTATGAGCGCAAGTTCAGGGCTCCAATCACTGACGACTTTTAAGTAGCCTTGGTGATCAGTTTCAATACTCTGTCCGTTAAATTCAATCATCTCTACCAGCTAATCACTTTGTTATGGGTTAAGGTCAGCGCCACAAAATCTGCGTAACTAATCATTCTAAATGTGCTCAAGCGTGCTTGCAGTCCACGAGCGATCACATCATCTTCAAGAACAAGGATGTTGTAATCGCTTAAGCGTGATTGCCACTCTTTGTTTAATAAACAATTAACCGCGTTAGACGACAGCAAAATGCTATCAGCGCTGTTTATGTAGCGTAAACAGAGTTTAAGCGCAGCACTTTGCGTAGGAGACGATTGTATATGATGCAATATCATTAGAATACTAAGACCTCATCAACATGGTTTAAATGCGCAGCAATCGCCTGTGGCGAGCAGAACTGAACTTCTAGCTTTATATCGTCTTCTGTAAGGGCTAACTCTGTCATAGCAACTTCACAGACGATAATTGTTTCTACATCGTATAGTGGTAGCGCGCCAAACGTGGCGATGTAGTCTTTAGCACCAACTGTTTCTGGCGATTGGTTCTTTATTAAATTTAAGATCCCTTCATCAGTAAAAACTAAGCTAACTTCTTGCTCAAAGCTTGCACTGAGTAAAGCGAGATCTAGAGCTTCACGCCCATTAGCATTACCGTGGGGGCCTTGACTGAATACAATACAAAGTTTCTTCAACTTTTACTCCTTTCAACAGCCTTTAAAAGCTAACCAAACGATCAGCGGATTCAATACCTGTAACAAGTTCACCTAATCCGCCCATTATAAACGGAGGCTCCATATTCCAATGCTCAGTGTTGTTTTCTTTTGCCTCACTACGAGACAAAACTCCACGTCTCAATGCCGCTGAGACACAATTAACTAATGGGAATTGGTATTGATGACTAAGAGATAACCAAGCGCTTTGAAGGTCAAACTCGTCACTAGCAGGACTGTTGAGGCTATTGGTATTGAGAACGCCGTCTTGATAGAAAAAGACTTTATCAATAAGGTGTCCGTTTTGTAAGGCTGCTTCGGCAAAGCGATAAGCATTATAACTCGATGCACTGCCGTAAGCAGGGGAGTTAATCTGGATAATAAATTTGCTCATGATAAAAAAAATGGCCCTTAAGTAGGACCATTTTAACTCAATTAAAATTAATTGGAATTAGTCATCGTTGCCCATACCCATTAAATGTAGCAGTGCTACGAATAGGTTTAGGAAATCTAGGTATAATGAGATAGTCGCGCGAATGTAGTTGGTCTCTCCACCATTAACAATTTTGCTAGTATCATAAAGAATGAACCCGGTCATCAATAATGCGATACCAGCATTAAGCGCCATAAACACCATTCCGTTACCTAAAAACAAGTTAACGAGAAGGCCGACAACCATTATCACTAAACCAGCGATTAAGAAACCACGCATGAAAGAGAAGTCTTTCTTAGTGGTAACGGCGTAGCCTGAAAGGGCAACGAAGATTACTGATGTTAAACCTAGGGCCTGCATAATAAGCTGTGGACCGTTAGCCATACCTGCATAATGGTTCAGAATATAACCTAGAGACGCACCTTGCATACCAGTGAAAGCAAATACCCAGAAGATCCCTGCACTTGACTCAGCTTTACGTAGTGTCACGAACAAAAGTACTAAGCTACCAATCGATAAACCCAAAGACATCATAGGGCTAATTGCCAATGCCATCGCTAAACCTGCACATACCGCAGAGAATGCTAACGTCATTGAAAGTAGCATGTAGGTGTTTTTAAGTAGTTTATTAACCTCTACCGTCGATTGACCGTAGGCGGTTTGTTGCGTCATATCTCTCATTTCTTTCTCCGAAGACAAATGCTCAAGCTGTATATTTGAGCCTTAATTAACCAGGTAGTTCCCGATTATCTTAATAAGCCTCAAATTGCTCGTTAAGTTATTGAATCATACATTAGCTTTAGCGTGTGATAAAGCTAATGGGCGGTATATCTGTGTCATAAGTAGCAATACAAACCACAAGTTGGTTATTTTAATCTAGCCAATCCTTTTGAAGTTTCTCTGTATCGCCTAAATAATCGAGTACCCAGGCCATGGCTGGTGACTTGTTAGATGCATTCCAAGCTAAGCAGCAAGGGCTTTTCTTCTTAGAATGCTCAAGTTGTTTCTCTATCAAAGCGCCGGTTTTGATAAAAGGTGAAGCAAAATGTGCAGGCATATAACCAATACCAAGTCCCTCACGAAAACAATTTATCGCTCTAATCCAATCCGGCACTACTAAGCGTCTTTGGTTATCTAGCAACCAAGTCATACGTTTAGGGATTTCGCGCGACGTATCTTCTAAGCAAATGGAGGGATACTGACGGACTTCATCATCGGTCAAAGGTCTATCAATATTGGCAAGAGGGTGGTTTTTCCCTACCAAGAAACACCAATCAATTTCACCCATGTCTCTAAAATGGTACTCACCACCTACAGGTATTGCAGTGGTGGCACCAATGGCAATATCACTGCGCCCAGTTGCAATGGACTCCCAAACGCCATTAAAAACCTCGATACGGATGATAAGTTCTACATTGTCGAAAGTACGATAGAAATCTGCAATCAAATTGCTGATCTTATCGGCTCTAACGATATTATCTAATGCAATAGCCAGGGTAGGTTGCCAGCCATTTGCAACTCTAACGGTATCAGAGCGCATCGCTTCCATTTCGGTGAGTAAAGTGCGTGATTGCTTGACGAAATGTTCGCCTGCTGGAGTTAAGCTAACGCTACGGTGGTGCCGAATAAAAAGCACGACACCAAGTTCTTCTTCTATTTGTTTGACCGCATAGCTAACTGCCGAAGGTACTTTGTGTAACTTATTAGCGGCAGCAGTAAAGCTCCCTACACGGGCAACCATATCAATTAGCTGCATAGATTGTTCAGATAGCATAGCTCACTTCCTGCTGTGATTATTTTTGATGGCTAATGTGAAAAATAAACGTTTCACAGCGATTTAGCAAGTGTTTACACTCCGCAGCCTAATTTATCTAATTCTGTTTTATTACTTATGAAATCTCTAATGAATGTTAAATACTATCTGTTTCTTACCTACCTAGCGTTGCTAAGTATGCTAGGCTTTATTGCAACCGATATGTACTTGCCTGCATTCAAAGCAATTGAAGACACAATGGCAACATCGCCTTCACAAGTGGCTATGTCGTTAACATTCTTCTTAGCCGGTCTAGCGCTAGGACAATTAATTTATGGTCCAATTGTAGAACGTTTTGGCAAACGTAACGCACTAATCTTTGGTTTGACGGTCTTCACATTAGCCAGCATCTCCTTAGCAACGAGCGAGTCGATGTTAGTGTTTAACATGTCACGCTTTATGCAGGCGATTGGCGCTTGTTCGGCAGGCGTTATTTGGCAAGCCATTGTGATTGAAAAATATGATGCCACAAAAGCACAGAGTGTGTTTTCCAACATTATGCCTTTAGTTGCGCTATCACCAGCACTTGCGCCGATCTTAGGTGCATTTATTTTAGAGTCGTTCGGTTGGGAAAGTATTTTCATCACCTTAACCTGTTTAGCGGTAGCTATGATTGTGCTTACCGTTAGCTTTGTACCAAAAGAAGTAAAACAGTCCAATATTGAAAAAAGTGAAATTAGCTATTTCTCTATACTGAAGAACACTGGCTATTTAGGAAATGTGGTTATTTTTGGTGCATGTTCAGGTGCTTTCTTTTCCTACCTTACTGTGTGGCCAATGGTTATGGAGCAACATGGCTATGATGCGACTGCAATCGGCTTAAGCTTTATCCCGCAAACAATCATGTTTATTCTTGGTGGTTATGCAAGTAAAACGCTTATTCGTAAGACGGGTACAGAAACCGCACTGAAAGTGCTGTTAAGTCTATTCGGCTTGTGTGTATTGGCTATTGTTATCGTGACTATCTTAGTTAAAGGTCTGTCGATATTCCCATTGCTAACCGCTTTCTCGATACTTGCTGCCTGTAATGGTGCAATTTATCCAATTGTCGTTAACAGTGCGCTGCAGCAATTTCCAAAAAATGCTGCCAAAGCGGCGGGTTTACAAAACTTC
Source organism: Shewanella sp. 10N.286.45.A1 (assembly GCF_041470405.1). Lineage (NCBI taxonomy): Bacteria > Pseudomonadati > Pseudomonadota > Gammaproteobacteria > Alteromonadales > Shewanellaceae > Shewanella > Shewanella sp. 10N.286.45.A1. Next base: position 311 of record NZ_JBFRMK010000343.1, on the reverse strand, counting down.
ATCCAAATTAGTTTGTCGTTTGGTGCATCGAGTTTAGTCGCTATGTGGGTTAGTAAAGGCGAGACAGCGATAGGTTGGGGCATTATGCTGTGTTCATTTATCGTATTTGCAGGCTTCAAACTGCGTAATTATAAAAGCTGGAATGATGTAAATGAAAACTTTGTCTTCCCAGATCCAGCACGTATTGGCGCCTGTAAAGAGGAAAAGTAACCAGTTTGCGCTCTATTTGACCAACTAGTTAAAGATCTTACAATTAGGACTTTACAAGATTAAAAGAGCGCTATATTATTCGCGGCGTTCGGAGAGATGGC
>NZ_JBFRMK010000342.1:0-235 GCF_041470405.1 Shewanella sp. 10N.286.45.A1 | reverse complement strand
AGCCAAAAAAAATGGCAACCTAAATAGGTTGCCATAAACATAAGTTTCAAGAGTTAACACGGTTAGTGCGCTAGCGTAACGGTTAACTCCAATGGCAAACCTCAACAGGAGTGCCCAAGGGAATGATGATGAACAATGAAACTATATACACTCTGAGTGATGAGCAAAGAGAATAAGGGTTAAGCCAACTGATGAAATTCACTTAACGAGAATCGGTTCATATAGTCAGAGTGCC
>NZ_JBFRMK010000341.1:0-1010 GCF_041470405.1 Shewanella sp. 10N.286.45.A1 | reverse complement strand
TACGGTGGTGAAGTTAAAGATTTCGCACAAATCGATAACGCTCCTGAAGAGCGCGAGCGTGGTATTACAATTAATACTTCTCACATCGAATATGACACTCCATCACGTCACTACGCACACGTAGATTGTCCTGGTCACGCCGATTATGTTAAAAACATGATTACTGGTGCTGCTCAAATGGACGGCGCGATTCTAGTAGTTGCTTCTACAGATGGTCCAATGCCACAAACACGTGAGCACATCCTGCTTTCACGTCAGGTTGGCGTACCATTCATTATCGTATTCATGAACAAGTGTGACATGGTTGACGATGAAGAGCTTCTTGAGCTTGTGGAAATGGAAGTTCGTGAACTTCTTTCTGAATATGAATTCCCAGGTGATGACCTACCAGTTATCCAAGGTTCTGCGCTTAAAGCCCTAGAAGGCGAGCCAGAGTGGGAAGCAAAAATCATTGAACTAGCTGAAGCTCTAGATACTTACATCCCAGAGCCAGAGCGTGCAATCGATGGTGCATTCATTCTTCCAATTGAAGATGTATTCTCAATCTCAGGCCGTGGTACAGTAGTAACTGGTCGTGTAGAGCGCGGTATCATCAAAGTTGGTGAAGAAGTAGAAATCGTTGGTATCAAAGATACCACTAAGACTACTTGTACTGGTGTTGAAATGTTCCGTAAGCTTCTTGACGAAGGTCGTGCTGGCGAGAACTGTGGTGTTCTTCTACGTGGTACTAAGCGTGAAGATGTTGAGCGTGGTCAGGTTCTTGCTGCTCCTGGTTCAATCACTCCACATACAACTTTCAAGTCAGAAATCTACGTTCTGTCTAAAGAAGAAGGTGGACGTCATACTCCATTCTTCAAAGGCTACCGTCCACAGTTCTACTTCCGTACAACTGACGTAACCGGTACTATCGAATTGCCAGAAGGCGTAGAGATGGTAATGCCTGGTGACAACGTTGCTATGACAGTAACACTAATCTGCCCAATCGCGATGGACGAAGGTTTACGCTTCGC
>NZ_JBFRMK010000340.1:0-759 GCF_041470405.1 Shewanella sp. 10N.286.45.A1 | reverse complement strand
ACCCCACCGTTTAAGCGGACGGACTACAAAATTGAGATTTAACATACAAAGAAAAATAAGAAAAAGGAGGTGCTAAGACATTGATATATTGAGGTAAGAAAATTAGCTGACGATGCTAAGGGATAGATGCGGCCAGTAAAAAATGTTACTGCTCAGCACACATCCAAAAAGCGTAAGATCTTACGCCGATATTTACACTATAAAGGTATCACTCGGGCTTGTTCAACACTTGGGATAAGGACGCGGCTGCGCGCGGCCTATCCTTATTTGTTAGGTTTTCTTTATCCGTAATATACAGGTAATAACCTTGCCTTAAACCCTTTAGCATAAATCCACCACTTAGCACCTACATCGTCTGTAAGTTGGTAGAAATTTAGCTCATTTTCGAGATAATTTGAATCAAGTACCTTTGCCGCTAATTCGTTCGATAATTCTAGTTTTGCAGGAGCTAATAATCGAAATGAAAGGCACATTGAATCGACACCATAAAACTCTAGTTCGATTTCACCATCGTCTTTAGTGCCAGTATCGCCATTAAATTTAATTAAAAATGATCCCGAAACATCGGATTTCTCTACTGATATATTTTCTACATCAGCAGGACCTTCGAGTTTAGAAAGATAATCGTTGATTTGCTCCAGTTCCATCTTGAAAACCTAACGCCTCATTAAGAGGCAAAAAATAGTTGGTTAAAATTAGCGACGAAGGAGCAAAACCAACTGTTTTTTGTCCTTGTTTAACAGCTTGTTGAACGAAGCC
>NZ_JBFRMK010000339.1:0-7198 GCF_041470405.1 Shewanella sp. 10N.286.45.A1 | reverse complement strand
TCCTAGGTTAGCGATCAAAATGGATCGCCTCTAATAAGTATTTAGGATGGGAGAGCAAAGAGGCTTATTATCTCTTCTGCCGCAGAGCGGCTTCGTTCAACAAGCTAATAAATAAGGACTAAAAACAGTTTGCTTTTTTCGTACCTCAACATTTTAGCCAACAATTTTTAGCCCATTATTAGGGCGTTAGGGTTACAAGGATAGTTCAGCATGAAAACTAAATTAATCATTTTATTTTCTTTAATTATGACTGGCTGCACATCACAAGTTTGGCAGGCTCCAAGTTATGAAGAGAAAATTACTGGATTTTATGCCAGTCAAGAGAATGGACTGTTACTTGTAACAGGTAAAAATTATAGTTATGTATTTGAGGCAAGTGACATATTAAAAAAGTCACTTGAACTAAGTCGTACAATTGAATTTTATCCTAGATATGAAAGCTTCAAACTAGATGAAGAAAATAATGTCAGTGGTAAACTGGATTTAATTACACATAACGCATCGGATAAACAAAAACTTAGAGAACTTGGGTTCCATCAAGACACATATGGAAATATTGAATTAACCTTTAACTTAACTGGTAAAAGATACACCGTTGAAGGAAGCTACCCGTTTCAAAAACTTGAAGATGATCATTATGTTTTGGTTGAAACACCTGAAACTGGTCTATCTAAAGCTGGTAAAATTGTAGTTACACCAGGGGCAGTAGCAATCGATGCTGTTGCTACCGTTCCAGTTGCTGCATTTTTTGGTGTGTTGGGTGTAATGAATGAGCTTGATCTGTAGTAACCCTAAAAAGTCATTAAAGCAGGAAAGTTTACAATTAGCTGTTTTCATTTTAACCAATTATTTTTAGCCTCTTAAGGAGGCGTTACCGTATATACATCTGCCATACTTATTCCTAATAAGAGTCATCACTTTATGAGTTTTAACTCTAACCAAATTCTGTCCAATAATGAGCTTGCCCCTTGGCTCGGATGTGGGCGAAGCGTCACGATCTTAAATCAAACGAAGTTTGATTGGTTTGGCTTTTAGATGTCGAAGTACTCAAGCACAAACAAGTTTTTGTCCAATAATGAGCCAACGACAACATACATTTAAGCCTTGGAGCCACAAAGCTCTCGTTAACGGGTCATCTTCTTCACAAAAACCACTACAAACAACGCAATGGTGAAGCTGCCGGTGAAGGCTTCGAAGGCGGCGATTGCGCGGGAGATCCCTATTGGGGTGAAGTCGCCGTAACCGAGTGTGGTAAAGGTGACGACTGAGTAATAGATGCAGCTGAGAAAGATAAATAGATTATCGACCAAGCTGTTGTTTAAGCTAAATTGGTGAATTTCACCATTGAAATTAAGCCCAGTGAAAAAATACAAAATAGCACTAAACAGGATTAATACTAGCGAGAACCCTATCACCCTTAACGGCGCTTCGCCGTAGCCGCAAAACAGGTCAATCGCTTTAGAGATAAATCGTTTTACGCAACGTTTTGGCATTTGATGGCGGCGCATGGTCAGCTCTTTACGAATATACTCACCTGACATGGCAAATAAACCTTCGCGCTCAGCTGCTTTGCGTAGATCGCGATAGATCTCTTCTGCCTGTTCAAAATAGTCCATGGCTTGCTCGGTGTTACCTTGCTTTTCTGCTGCTAGTGCGAGTTTCTCTTGGTGTAGTACTTTACCTGCATGCATGTTCTCTATTTTGGAGCCAATCCATTTCACTCCCAATAAGTTACAGCCATTAAGGTTGGCGCAGTGCAGGTTAGCTTCTCGTAGATCTGCCTTCATTAAACTGGCATCGGTAAGGTTAATATTAAACAGGTGACCGCCACTTAAATCGGCGCGATAGAGCTCGGCGTTACTGAGATCGTAGCCAACTTTTTGCTGGTGGCGCACCAGATCGACTCCACTAAGTTTGGCATGGTTTAGGCTGATGCCCCTAAGTTGACCACCGCGCCTGGCATATTGTTCAAGTTGTTGAATATCTTCGGGTCTGTCTTTAATAAATTTTGGGTCGTGCCAATAGCACAAGCCTGAGTCACCTGCGGGTTCTCGGCAAGTGTGGTCATTGGCTAAATGTCAGTTTTTAGCGCTTTAGCTAATATTGTTGAACAAAATTGCTGTTTTGATCGGTTTTGCGGCTAGGTTTCAACCCATGCATAGGTTAAAATAGCGGGTTTTCTATCTGTATATAATTGAGACGCTTGCAAGTCATTGCTTGTTGTCGGCAAAACTAATTAAAAAGTTGGCTAAATCATGTTTGAAGTAAATCCAGTTAAGTTCAAAATCAAGGAGCTCGCTGACCGTACCGACCTTCTTCGGGGGTATCTTTGACTACGATGCTAAAAGTGAGCGTCTAGAAGAAGTTAGCAGAGAACTTGAAAGTGCTGAGGTTTGGAATAATCCTGACAACGCACAAGCGCTAGGTAAAGAGCGTTCCGCACTTGAAGCGGTAGTGAAAACTATCGACGATATGGATAGCGGCTTAGAAGATATTGAAGGATTACTTGAACTTGCTGTTGAAGAAGATGACGAAGAAACCTTCAACGATGCAAGCGCTGAATTGAATGACCTTGAGAAACGGTTAGAGGAACTCGAGTTCCGCCGTATGTTCTCTGGTCCACATGATGCAGCCGATTGTTATTTAGATATTCAGTCTGGTTCTGGCGGAACAGAAGCGCAAGATTGGGCCAATATGGTGCTGCGTATGTTCTTGCGTTGGGGCGAAGCCCACGACTATAAGCCGGAACTGATTGAAGTGACTGATGGTGATGTTGCTGGTATTAAAGGCGCTACCATTAAGTTTACTGGCGAATACGCCTTTGGCTCACTGCGTACAGAAACTGGTGTACACCGTTTAGTGCGTAAGTCACCGTTCGATTCATCGGGCAAACGTCACACCTCTTTTTGTTCGGTGTTCGTTTATCCAGAGATTGACGATTCGATTGAGATTGATATCAACCCGTCTGATCTTAGAATTGATACCTACCGCGCCTCTGGTGCGGGTGGTCAGCACGTGAACAAAACTGAATCAGCGATTCGTATTACGCACGTGCCAACAAATACTGTCGTACAGTGTCAGAATGACCGTTCGCAACATAAGAACCGTGACGCTGCGATGAAACAGTTAAAAGCGAAGCTGTATGAGCTAGAGATGCTTAGACAGAACGCTGATAAGCAAGCCGCCGAAGATGCCAAATCAGATATTGGTTGGGGCAGCCAGATCCGTTCTTATGTGCTCGATGATGCACGTATTAAAGATCTACGTACCGGCGTTGAAAACCGAAATACCCAGAGCGTTTTAGATGGCGATCTGGACAAGTTTATTGAAGCTAGCCTTAAATCTGGCCTTTAACGAGAGAAGAAGATGACTGAACAAACACAAGATGAGAACAAGTTAATTGCAGAACGCCGTGCCAAGTTAGAGCACATTCGCGCGAACTGCCCTGCAAACGGTCACCCGAACAACTTCGATCGAAAACACAAAGCGGCAGATATCCAAGCTGAATATGGTCACCACACCAAAGAAGAGCTTGAAGGCATGGACGTTCAGCGTTCAATTGCTGGCCGTGTTATGGCTAAGCGTGGCCCATTCTTAGTGATCCAAGATGTGAGTGGACGTATCCAAGCTTACGCGGGTAAAGATGTTCAAAAAGATCTTAAGGCGACTTTCCAAGGTCTAGATATCGGTGACATCATCGGTGTCACGGGTAAGCTGCACCTTTCAGGTAAGGGCGACCTTTACGTGAACATGGAGCAGTACCAGTTGCTGACTAAAGCACTGCGTCCACTACCTGAAAAATTCCACGGCTTGTCAGATCAAGAAACTCGTTACCGCCAGCGTTACGTTGACTTAATCGTTAACGAAGAGTCTCGTGAAGCCTTTATCATGCGTTCAAAGGTTGTTTCTGCAATCCGTAACTTCATGATCAAAAAAGAGTTCATGGAAGTTGAAACCCCTATGATGCACAGCATTCCTGGTGGCGCTTCAGCACGTCCGTTTGAGACTCACCACAATGCACTCGATATGGCGATGTACTTACGTATCGCACCAGAGCTATACCTTAAGCGTCTAGTGGTTGGTGGTTTTGAGCGCGTATTTGAAGTTAACCGTAACTTCCGTAACGAAGGTCTATCACCACGTCATAACCCTGAATTCACTATGATGGAATTCTACATGGCGTACGCTGACTATAAAGATCTGATGGATCTAACCGAAGAGATGCTAAGTTCGATTGCGACTGAACTTTGTGGTTCTCCACAGCTGCCATATGGTGAGCATACTGTTGATTTCGGTGGCCCATACGCGCGTTTAAGCATGTTAGATGCGATCAAGAAGTACAACCCAAACAATGAAACGATTCAGTCAATGACTTACGAAGAAGTTAAAGACGTTGAGTTTATGCGTAACTTGGCTAAGAGCCTAGGCATGACTATCGAGAAGTTCTGGACTTGTGGTCAACTGCTTGAAGAGATCTTTGGCGAAACTGCTGAAACTCAGTTAATGCAACCTACGTTCATTACAGGTTACCCTGCTGATATTTCACCACTTGCACGTCGTAACGATGACAACCATTTCATCACCGACCGTTTCGAGTTCTTTATCGGTGGCCGTGAAGTGGCTAACGGTTTCTCTGAGCTTAACGATGCAGAAGATCAAGACAACCGCTTTAAAGCACAGGTTGATGCGAAAGATGCAGGCGATGACGAAGCGATGTTCTACGACGCTGATTACATCCGCGCCCTAGAGCACGGTCTGCCACCAACAGCAGGTCAAGGTATTGGTATCGACCGTTTGGTGATGCTATTTACTAACACGCACACTATTCGTGACGTGATCTTGTTCCCAGCAATGCGCCCACAAGGCTAGTTGTTAGCAGTATTGCCTCACTCAATATGAGTAGAGACAGATTAAGAAGCAGTTAGGTTTTCCTAGCTGCTTTTTTTATATCCATTTTTTGTATTCATTTTTTTTATATCCATTTCTTTATATCCATAGTTTTATCGCAATTCTTGGGTCATCAATCCCGTTGATTGAGTTGCTCTAGATTACTCTGCGCAGAGCAAGCTCTTCTAATAACGAGTATTACTGGTTTAATTACTGGTTTTATTAGTTGCTAAACACTCGTCAAGTTTTTAGTGGTATAGCACACAGTTTTCACTCGAAAATAGTTAACTTGGCTCGGCATCACATACAGGTAAATAGACAGCGTGTTAACCTCTGCCATTAGAGAATGATGGCTCTAGATACAAGAGATAACACTGAATATCGTACAGATATCAGGAAGATGATGACTTTATTAAAGGGTTTATCATAATGAAAAAAGTTTTATTGGCGGGTCTTTTAAGCTGCTTGATTGCAGGACAAGCAAGCGCAGAGCAGTTGGACCAAGATGTGGCATTAGGCATGGCAAGCCTAATGATTTGTACCACATTTTACGCAGAACATGACATGCAGATTGAAGGTAGTATTGTCGGACAGTCTGCCATGGCGCATAGAGGTGCTGGTATTGAAGATATGGTGATGTCAAAGGAGACAAGTGACGCACTGGATCTCTATATGAAGAACTTCCAAGCGGCCAACAAACAACAGCAGGTTAAGATCTGTGATGGTGCAATAACATTTGCTAGAGAAAGTGAATTTGTTAAAGCGAGTTAGTCTTTATTGAGACTTGCAGGCTTTAGTTGCTCACCGATATTAAACCGAATTAAAGCAGCTAAGCCTGAGCTTAACTGCTTTTTTTATAACTGAAATATGTGCTCCGGTTAGCTAAAGTTGTTGAAACGCGTTAGCTATTGAGATTAAAAATACTCTCATCGACCGAGTGCTTATATTGACTGGCATAAGCGTCTAGTTAAAACAGGCGTGCAAGACGTTCAACTTAGGCTATATAACATTATAAAAATCGGCTGCATCGAGCAGTTTTACCGCTCATGCCGCCAATGACGGCATGAGCGTATACCTTTGCTGTATCTGCTACAGATAAACAATAATATGAAGTGACTATTGGCCTTTTTTGAACGGCTGATAAAAATTAGTACGGTGGTGCACTGGAATATCTTCTAGGGCTAATGCACCGTCTTGCCAAGGATTACCATTGTCATAGAGTGACTCAAGTACATAATAACGATTACCATGTTGACCTAATAACTGCCAACTTCTGTACTGACGATAGAAGCAGTTACTATCGCTTCGTGGGTCGCAATTACTACTGGTTGGGTTGCCATTTAACCATTCAAGCGAACGGTATAGAACTACTTGGTTGTTCTCCATATACCACTGCAGTGGCGTTGTTTTGTACAAAATGCTGCCATCTGCAGAGGTTGCTTTTAGGTTAGCACTACCGTCAGCTAACAGCTCCCGTCAGCTAACAGCTCCCATTTGATCCCATAACCCATGACATCATATTTGGGCTGACTGCTGCTAAAACCATGATCCCAGTTGCCCACCAAATCACTGGTTTGCCAGCTCGATGCTGATAGTGTCGTTGCCATATTGGTGTACTGTACATTGATATCGCCTTTTTCATACAGGGCAAATACCGATGCACCACCTTTACGGTCAGAGCGATCATCAAACAGTTTTAACCAACGGATGGAGTAGTCGGCAAAGTTCATTGTTAACACGCCATCAGCATCGATGTTCCAACTGAAATCGGCGCTATCCTCAAGTACCGTACCGCTGCCATTATCATCGAATTGATAGGTCATTGCAGGTAAGCTATCTTGCAGGCGATTTAATTCAAGTGCTGTTTCAGAATAGTGTTCAAAAACAATGGATTGCCCTTTCAAGTCTTTCTCTTGCCAGACTTCAATATCATCGATATTAAAGGCAGTGAAATACATCTCTTCATCGATGATTTCGTTGGCAACCTCAACGCCATTATCTCTATCTACGCACACTCGATGGTGCTTAAAGATTTCGACAGCCTGCTGTACACCTCTAAAGCGACCTTTGATCATCTCAAAACGCTTATTTATTGGTGTATAGGTACAGTTGGCTGGATCTTGGAGCCCTTCTATCCAATCAGACCGAACTTGGGTTGACCAAGATGAGGTATCAACGACAATGCCACTGCCATCAACTGACCAACTCGCAGTGGTGATTTCGTCAAGACTCTGTTGGGTGAAGAGGCCATTTTCAGCAAAGGTATAAGATAAGTTAAATGGCAGACCTAATCCTGACTCTTCTACACAAA
>NZ_JBFRMK010000338.1:0-314 GCF_041470405.1 Shewanella sp. 10N.286.45.A1 | reverse complement strand
AATCTGTACCACAATGAACTTTGTTACAAATCGATGATCAGATCTAGTAACTCAACTAACTTGCAGATTAATGATGTCAATTTTCAACGCAGAGCAATGGTCATACAATCATTTTATAAACGGTTCATTTGGTGACTCGCGCCGCACTGACCGTGTCATCGAAGTCGCGGCCGATATGGCGCGTTGTAGTGGTAAGTCAATCGCTTTATCATGTCGAGGTAATGAAGCTAAAGTTGAAGGAGCTTATCGATTGATCCGTAATGACAATATTTCTCCAGAAGCGATTAGAGCTTCAGGTTTTCAACATACTGTAG
>NZ_JBFRMK010000337.1:0-1617 GCF_041470405.1 Shewanella sp. 10N.286.45.A1 | reverse complement strand
ATAAACCAGCTGATATCAATGAGCCTTGAGCGATAAGTGGCAATAAGGTGCTTGAGTTGAACCACTAAATGCTCATCGATGACTTCACCTTTAGCGAATTTCTGCGTGAGCGTTGTACCATTAAACGATAATCATTAGCCAGCCATTGATAATCACGAAGCCTTCACCGGCAGCTTCACCATTGCGTTATTTGTGGTAGTTTTTGTAAAAAAGATGACCCGTTAACGAGAGCTTCGTGGCTCCAGGGCTTAAATGTATGTTGTCGTTGGATCATTTTTGTCGGAACGCGTTAGTGCAAAGGGTCTAAGAATGGGTAGTGGAATTAGCAAATGTATGGGTATCAATTAAAGTTTACACTGACCCTTTATCACATATCGCCCTATGAGCCAAAGATGGCATTCATATCAAAACCTTGCTGTTTCAGTTTGGCTGTTAATTGCTCAAAAACCTCATCATGTACATCCTCCCCGTCAACCAGAGGGATATCATTGAGCTTACCAAAAGCAGAGTGTTCTATATCTGGCGTGTCAATACCACACGCTTTACGTAATGCTAATAACATTAATGCCGGATAAGGAATAAACTGCCAGTTCATATTATTAAACTCAAAAAAACATTTACTCGGCGGCGCGGCGACTTGCATCACTTGCTCATCACATAATAGCGTTATGTAGCTTATAATTTTATCGGGGTCTGCAGTATCCCAATCATCAACAATATGTTGATAAGCAAAGTCATTGACAGTGCAACTTAAGCGCTCAGTTTTATACTGAGCAAAAAGCAAAAGCATAAAATCTGTCAAATGACTTTTCGAGCGATTAATCCAACCACGCCTATAGCCCTCTGATAAAAATTCAAACAAGTTATCCGCTTTATCATGCCGTTCTATAATTGTGGCTATCGCTAAATTAAATATACTGTGGGGTGCTACTCGGTTTCTCAGCTCCCGCCCATAACGCACTAAAGCCAGCTTTTGTCTATAGTAGGTTATTGCGTTATGAATCAGCCCATATTTTAAACATGTTGCTAATTGCTTTTTGAGTAGAGAACCATCCTCAACAAAACTTGCTTCAACTTTCATCTCGAAATAATCTAGTGGTATGCAAAGCTGTGAGTTTAAAAACTCCCAAGCATTTCGCTCAATACCGTCATTAAGCTCAACCTGATCACGCAAAAAACCATTTTTATTAAAAAATTGAAAATCATCAAAATTCTTTTCATAAACAATAAAATACTTAATGACATTGTTTTTAACGCTTTTGCGTTTCCGTAAGAATTTTTCTAAATTTTTACTCATCTCATTACCCTGCTGGCACAGTTTTAACCGTTGCCACACCCGTTTTACCAGGCGCAGGCACACTGACCTTTGCTAGAATCGGTTTTAATGTATATCCGCTGCGAAGTAGTCTTTGAACTCGTAACGCATAAGTCTTAGCTTCTAGAGTCACAGTTTGACCATTTAAATAACCCTTTGCGACCTTATTAATCCAATCTTCCCTCCCGCTCAGTCAAATTCAAACTATCTGGCTTAAGGAGCTTATCGCGGATACTGGATTTTACTTCAGCACTTAATCACTAGCCAGCCATTAATAATCAATAACATAACGAGCGAGGAGC
>NZ_JBFRMK010000336.1:0-8128 GCF_041470405.1 Shewanella sp. 10N.286.45.A1 | reverse complement strand
TATAGGTAAAGTCGGTCACTCAAACTTTATTGGGCTCAGCGACGTCAAACCCTCTATTTAACGTATTTGGTGCCGTATGACTAACATCGCCTCCGCCAAAACTTGGATTACGCTTATAGCCACGCACAGCCTTAATATCAGCTGTTCTCATGATCCGATATACCCGATTTTTGCCAACAGCCTCACCATCATCTTTAAGGTCTAAAGTGATATTTCGGTAGCCATACACACAACCGCTTTCTAGCCAATACTGTTTAATTTTACCTAGTAGTCGCTTATCTTCAGTCGCTCTGCGACTCAGTGGTTCCTTGAATCTAGACTTTATGAGCGTGTACTTTTCTTTGACTCGCTTGCAAAGAACACGGCTGTAGATTCAACCTGTCAACACAGTTAAGTTCTTGGGACATTTTTATTTGTGTTAACAGGTATAATGATTGTGATATGGAGGGGTGCTATTATTAGGTTATTCATAAGTTTCGGAGGTTGCAATGAGTATAGATTTAACACCAAGAGAGAGTGAGATATTGCTGTATCTGGTTAAGCAAGAGCTGGGTGGGATTTGTGGTGATCTTGGCTATACAGAACTGATAAAGTTAGCCCAAAAGTTGGAAGAGGTTGAGTAACTTTATTAAAGACTAGTTTGAAAATACTGACTACGAGCAAACTTTATCGTCTAATTTTATTCTGACGGACCAACTCTATTGGCGCTGAACATGTATTGATGTAAGACTAAAAGTAATAGGTTTCTTAAGGAGAGAATTTAGTTTTTAGATAGCTAGAAAGATTTTAGGTTAATGGCCCGACCGAGGCCCAGTTACTTGCCCCAATTGCCATAATTGTTTCAAATAATGACGCTAAAATTAGAGTTAAGTAATATTTTGCTTTTTTCATAATAGTGGTTCCTTTACTGAGATTATGACTCAGTTCCAATGTAGTTAATAGACGGTTTTTTAAGTACGCGAATAAAAAAATAACTAAAAAGGCAATTAGGAGCAAAGCAACTGGCAGAAGATTCGAACTACTACCATTAACCATTAACCATTAACCACTAACCTAAAATCACTCTAGAAATGAATCCCACATTAAAATAGCCTATTTTGTCAATGCTTTAGCGAAGAGACTGATTTTTTTACTGCCTTTCTACATTCATACATGTTCTGTAAGCAATTCCTTATAACCTGCATAGTCGGTTCAACCTACAGCCAAAATTAGTTCAATCAAATGGGAATGATAAGTCTCTAACTTCTAAGCTACTTAACGATGTTGATGATATTGATGTTTAGCATAGTTATTTAAGCGACTCTTTAAGTTTTGCTACCTCTAAATAGTGCATAAGTGTTTTATAAGTTATATATAAGTGTTCTATAACTAGGTTGCGCTCTTTTTGTTGGTTTCATGTCTGGTTCGTGATTTTTTAGTCTTTTATCGCTGTTAGTGAGTTAGATTTAACCTCTAAACACTAAGTGTATATCCTTTGTATAAGTTAATGTTTTTTCTTATCTTCATGTATTTAAAGTTAAAATAAAATATATTATAAGTAAATTATAAGCTTTTAAGGCCTTTGTTTCGCGGTTTTTATATGCCAAGCTATCCATAAATTAATGGAACCATGTGAGAACTTAAATGGACAATTAAAATGAAATTCTATTTCCCATAGATGCTTCAGAAAAGCATCCATATACCAAAGAGGTTATTGAGTTGGCCGAGCGGTCTGGTATTAGCATTACTAAGATCGGTGAGATATTGAGTTGGTCTCAATCTTATGTGAGCCAGTTAAAGTCGGGAAAAGGTAAGGCAAAAGTGAGTGATCTAGAGCCTTTAATTAGTTTGTTGTCACCTAGGTTGCCGGGGGATAGGTTTTATAATTATACCGTCTTTCGAGAGGCTAGACCGAAATTGCCGAGTGATTGGGAGCAATTAGTGCTTATGACTGGTCTAGTCGCTGAATCAGAACAAACTAAAGAAGGCCGCTACCCTCTTGGTGGCGATGATATTGGCACTATTGAAAAGTACCATCAACAAGTCGTGCAACAGTTGGATGAAAATGGTGAAGCATATCGTTCATTCAATACCTATAACTCTCCTGTTTCTATTTTTAATAGAAGTAAAGATATTGCAGAAAGGATGAGAGAAAGTTTAGACACTTATCAAGCTGAGAGGAAAAAACAGTTTGATCGGCAGACGGAAAGGGATGAAGAGCTTAAGCGCTGGACAGCTCAAGTTCTGAACTCTTTACCTTCAGTTGACGGCCTGTCAGATCAAGCGGCTGAAATAGAAGATGCATTAAAACGTTACATTAAGCCAAGATATGAGCAAGAAAACAAACATGCAAATATTATCAGTTATGAACACGGAAAAACTGGGCTGGTAAATGTATGTCGAGAAGCAGCTCACGCTCTGAATCTACCATCTTTAGTTAGTGACTATAAGCAAGAAGACTACCTAAGTTCTAGTGAATCAGATCAAATTTCGGCGCCAGCAGAGCATGCAAAACGACTTTTAGATAAATTAGAATCATATCAAAAGAGTTTTGAAGAAAATCAGCTGGATAAGCAACAAAGATTCAGGTTGAAAGGGTTATTTAAAAAGGATTGTTTAACTAAAATTAAGGGCATAAAAATTACTGATCCTAGGTGCCTTCCATCATGGGGTTCTTATGGACAAGAGTTATTTGGTGGAATGGTTAGGAAAGTTTTTAGTGATATAAATACTCCCCCTTATGAAATTAATCTTAGTGAAGCATTCGAGCTGTGGGCTAGTGAATTAGAGTACGACGTTGATGAAGAAACTGTACAAGTTTGTGGAAAAGTCTTTCATTCTGAAGCGCTCGGCGATGGTCAGCTTACTATCCATGAATTAAATTCAAGGAAGTTTGTTTACCTTATAGTATTCCCATGCAAAGAGCTGAATCGTCAAGTCACTTTACTCTCAAATCAACTTTCAGCAATAGAGCTTTTAGAGCATATTAAGATTGAGGCTGAAAGTTTGAATTGGATTGAGCAACTTCCCGCTTTGCTGTCAAAAATCAAAAGTGCTTTAAGCCAAAATGGTTATAGAGTTCCGGGTATTAGAGCCGTCTATTAATTTGGAAGCCTGCTTTGACAGGCTTATTTAACAAGGAATGTGAAAAATGATAGATTTAACTTTTGCTGTATTGGTTGACGGCGAAAATGCTTCGCAAGCTCAATATTCGTCCATGCTTGAGGAAGTTGAGAAATATGGCACAGTAGCGATTAAGTGGGTCTATGCTGATTGGACATCTAGACAACAAAGTGGCTGGCAAGACGTTCTTCATGAAACTGCATCAAGCCCTAAACAGCAATTCCATTACGGTAAGGATGCTGCAGATCATGCTTTAGTTATGGATGCAATTGAGTTGATCAGTAATAACCACCGAATTAATGGAATATGCATCGTATCAAGTGACGGTGGGTTTTATAGTCTAGCACAACGTGTTCGTGAGAAAGGCCTACATGTGATGGCTATTGGTAAGGAAAATACTCCTGAAAGATTCAGAAAAGCTTGCCATAACTTTGTGTTTACGAAGAATCTTTCAGATTCTACAGTACGCTTAAGTCACCAAGATTTAAACGTGCTGTTGGTTGATTCCTATTTGAGATGTGCTGAAAGTAATGAACCTGTCTATCTAGGTGATATGGGGAAGATGCTCAAAATGTTTGACTCATCCTTTGACCCTAGAAACTATAGTTTCGTAAGCTTAAAGAAACTAATTAAAGATAAAGCAGAGCTTTTCAAAATAGTAGATGAGCGGAGCGATAGATGCTTCATTGCTATGCACTCAAATATAGCTTCACAAGCAGGTGCTCGTTTGGAAGGTGTTATTCGTAAAATGGATACCAGTAGAGAGTTTGGCTTTATTACTTCAAATCATGGGGATTTTCACTTTAGCTTTAGCGAAGTGATGAATATTGCTCACTTACATGTAGGCGCAAGAGTTTGCTTTAAAGTACCAAGCGCAGGGGCACAAACGGATTTATCAGATGGTCAATGCCCAACAGTCAGTAATGTGAAATTGAAAAAGTAGAAGTAAAACAGGTTAACGGGCCAACTTTATTGGCTCGTTTTCCTCTTACGGGCCAACTCTATTGTCACCACACAAGTATGTATTGGTGGAATTAAAACGAAGACTGTTGAAATTGCGCCGAAGACAAAGCGAGTTAAGCTAATGACTGTTAGTCTAACAGGCATTAGCTTAACTGTGCGAAGAGGGTAATTCTCCAGTGCCCGTGCGATGGTAAGCCCCTAGTTTTCTAGACACTTTCTAAGTTCTCATAATACTGCTTTTCAAACTTCATTGGAGACAGTCCGTTATTACTACCATGATGCCGCACAGGATTGTAGAAATATTCGATATAGTTAAATATTTCAGCACGCGCTTCATCTCTGGTTGTGTAGGCTTTTCGCTTAATCCTGTCTTTTTTCAGTAATGAGAAAAAGCTTTCTGCAACTGCATTATCATGACAGTTTCCTCTTCGACTCATACTCGCTTCTAGGTTGTGCTCTTTAAGAAAGCTACGCCAATCAGAGCAAGTATATTGCACGCCTTGATCAGAATGGATAAGCACCTTTTCTGTTGGGTTGCGTCTCCATACCGCCATCAGTAGTGCATCAATAACTAGGTCAGCTCTAGCAGTGCTTTTCATTGTCCAACCAACAACCTGTCGAGAGAATAGATCGATAACAACGGTGAGATATAGCCAACCTTCATGAGTCCGAATATAGGTAAAGTCGGTCACCCAAACTTTATTGGGCTCAGCGACGTCAAACCCTCTATTTAACGTATTTGGTGCCGTATGACTAACATCGCCTCCGCCAAAACTTGGATTACGCTTATAGCCACGTACAGCCTTAATATCAGCTGTTCTCATGATCCGATATACCCGATTTTTGCCAACAGCATCACCATCATCTTTAAGGTCTAAAGTGATATTTCGGTAGCCATACACACAACCGCTTTCTAGCCAATACTGTTTAATTTTACCCAGTAGTCGCTTATCTTCAGTCGCTCTGCGACTCAGAGGCTCCTTAAGCCAGGCATAGAAGCCGCTGCGGTGAACGCCAAGTATTTCGCATAGGGTTTTTACTGGGTAGCTCTTGAGCCTAGACTTTATGAACGTGTACTTTTCTTTGACTCGCTTGCAAAGTACACGGCGGCCTCCTTTAGGATATTTCGCTCTTCGGTTACGCGACGCAGTTCAGCCTTGAGTTTACGTATTTCGTCTTGTTGATTATCAATGGTGATGTGTTGCTTTTCTGGCTTATCAAACTTATTAATCCAGTTATGCAAACTTTTGGAAGTGACGCCTAATCTATCAGCAACATCTGCGATTTTATAACCACGCTCAGTGACTTGTTTAACAGCTTCTATTTTGAACTCATCTGGATATCGTTTTCCGCGCATGTAACACCTCATATTTTTGGTTAAGTATAACTCTATGAAGTGTCTACTGTTCTAGGGGCTTGCCACTATGTATCCTGTTGAATAATATCAGGATGTAACTAAACTTATTGAGTGTTTTACGTGATTATATTTCATCGGAATTTGGTTGGAGTCACTAAATATGACTATACATCTCAGTTGATGAATACTTTATGGTGCCCTTATATGGTTGTGATTTCATTTTTTGAGTGGAGGGGCTTACACGTTGATACTTAATATTTATAAAAATGGGGACTGGTGCCAGTTTTTTTAAAAAATGCATTTCACCAACAAACTGAAATGCATTCAACATGAAAACTCAGGTTTTTACTTTAATTTCTAGATGGATAGATTCCGTCCAGGCAAATGATGAAATTAGTGACAAGGTAGGGTTGCCTATTATTAACCGGATAGCTCGAACCACGCGCTTTTAATGTCTGATTTGCCATCACTTCTTGTCCAGAACCTGGAGGATTCTTAGTAAAGGCAAGTGAACTATCACGTGTCGTCGCCAGGTTGCTATTACTGGCAACATCAGTTGTGTCCTTAGCGCTACCTGTAGTTGCATAAATTTTATGCTGGTGTACTGGCATTTGGTGTTGACCAAGTACATGGCTATCGATACCACCACGTTCGCCTAGTAGGTGAGAAGATAACCCTGGGCCACGATTATTACCACCACCACAGTGTAATGGGAAGCTTGCCGCCAGGTTAGGTAATCCCATTGTGACCCTACCATCCCCCCCGTAGGAAGTTCCAATCAACGAAAATAGCGCACTATTTTGAGAGATTGGCAGAATGCCACCCAAACAACTAGCCCAGAGCCTCGGTTGAAAATTAAAACCGACCATTCTGATTTCACCTATATAAGCATCAGCCATAGTATCGTTCTCCTAGTTTCTTGAGGGGAAAACCCCTTGCAGGGCAATCAAAAAGTTAATAGCTTGATAGGGAGCCATATTGTTCAAACTGTGACTAGATCCCTCATTAGCAACAGTATCGAGATACATGGTGCCAGTATGAGTTGACGTTGCACTAGTAGGTAGAAAATGTTTGCCTTTACCTACTACCTGCCCATTTGGGGAGCTTGAGTTTTCATCTTGAGTTGAAACCTGAAAATCATGGTTGTGTACAGGTAAGTTGGCTTCAGACAGAGTTACTGTGCTACTACCACCTTTGTAGCCCTGTGAGTAAGACAGTCCTCCTATACCAGATCCATCGTTTCTATGAACTGGAATACGACCTCGCATTTCTGGCAAAGTAAAACTTGATATACCATCGCCGCCATAGGTTGTACCGATCAATGCATACAATTGTACGTTCGAATTAATAGCTAGCAGTTGTCCATTGCAAAGTCCAAAATTCCGAATCGCAAAGATCCCCGCAAACATAATAATATCACCAGTAAAAGGTGTCATATTTTCCTCCTAATTTCGTGCTGGATATATACCGTCCAGCGCAATGATAAACAGCAAAACACTGGTTGGCTGGACAATACTGTATGCTTTACCAGAACCTGAGTTTGTTACCGTATTGGGTGCTAGAGAAGTCAATTGATTAGGCGCGCTGTAATACTCAAGATCAGCGCCACCAACTGTAGCAAACTGATTTTCTTCAGACAAAGTACTTGATGCGGGTATTGGTGTATTGCCTGTATCAGTGGAAGCCATTACGGTATGGGTGTGTGAGGGCATTTCGTCCACAGATAAAGTATGATATTGAGCTCCTCCCTTAACCCCGAAGGAATGACTAGGACTGTTAGGAAAACGGTTTATAGGTGCTCTCCCTCTAAAGTCAGGAAGGTTGAAATATGTGCGTTCATTCCCTCCATAGGTAGACCCTAATAATGAATACAAAGCTTGGTTAGTTTGTATGGAAAGTTGTTGTCCGTCGCAAGTACTCCAGTCAACTGGAGCAAACTTGTAGCCAACAGGTTTAATTTGTCCGTAAAACGGCTCTGACATTAGAGCACCCTCCCTAGGTATGTGTAGAACATTCTTCAATCTTTGATTGAACGTTTTCTCTTGAAATACAAATATGATACGAGTCTTGGGCGTTTGGCGTCATAAATACGCTCTCTTCACCAAACGCTGGGTTTTTAAACCTATAGATCCCCTGAGGACAGTGTTGCTCCTTGGGGCCGGTTAATAGCAGTGAAAAAGCATCAAATCGTTTACCATGAGCGAGCGCGCGATCTACTTTATCAATAATCAAATCCGTTATTTTATTGTTGCTATCCAAGTTGTAAACTTCGATACTTTTCCCTTTGAGGTTTGTTAAAACATCAAAGTCAAATTTACTTACATCACTCATTTTGCTACTCCATTTATTATCTAATCGCAAAATATAAGCCGACCGAGTATTCGGAAGTTCTAATTTTCTTTTGTGTAATATTTAAGCTATCAAAAACACCTTTCGATATCAAATCTCCTAGCTTGAAAAGCTTTTTGTCGAAAATGGTGGCAAAAGACTTGGCCCTTAAGAAAAGTTCATGCCTTCATTTATGGATGCTGCACTTAACGGCGAGAAAGCTAGCAATAGTCAAATAAGAGGTTTCACTAATAACTAAGGGTTACTGAAGACTGCCCCCGTTTTCTACTAAAGTTAAATCAAATTACAAACTGATATTTTTAATATCTTTTTTAATGCACCTATGCTGTTTCTTCGGTGGCTATGCCGTTTAGTTAT
>NZ_JBFRMK010000335.1:0-1843 GCF_041470405.1 Shewanella sp. 10N.286.45.A1 | reverse complement strand
GCCGCCTACGCCGCCTACGACACCTGAAGCAACAGCACGTAAATTTTTAACAGACCTAGGCATGAGTAATAAAGATATAACATCTTTAATAACTTATAACATGGCTGAAGTTACAACTATGATGAGCAAACCCCAATTGATATTCGGCAATGCAGTACCATTGAAAGATGCTTCTTTTAAGAAGGGAGCTACGGCTAAAGCTCCACCTGGTTATGCTCTTATTGATTGGTCAGATACTGAAAAAGAAAAGTTTAAGGAGTCATTCGCACGAATGGTATTTTTAATCAACTCATCAAAGTTTGAAAACTTGTACAACACACATGCTGCGATTACAGTTGATCCTCAAAGCTCGCCGTTAATAATGATCCCAATGAATTACACCGATTTTAAAAGCTATGTAATTAAAAAAACAATAGATTATGGCGAAAACTATTCATTTTACACATCAAGTTCAAAAACTGACATTGCTTGGGGTCAGAGTGGATTGACAATGTTTAGTGAATCAGAAATAGGAAGCCCGCTTCTTACCCATGAGATGATGCATACTGTAGATTTTGATCATCAATCTGGCTACGATGGAGCAATAAACAATATACCTTATTTTGTGCAAACTATTATTGCGTATAACGAAGATGCTACCAATGCTTGTCAAAATGGAGGTTATAGTTGCAATTTTAGCGGCATGAATTTTGGGGTGTCTTACACATCACCACCACATGATAGTGATTACAGATTTTCTCATGCGCTTAGAGGCTTCTACTTTAACTACTAAAGTGTATGGAACAATCATAGACATATATGGACGTTCCTGCTAAGTCAATGCAATAATCACCCTGCAGAAGGCAATCTGGCCTTCTGCTCTGTTTTTTAGCTTTCTCATCAAGATCATTGTTGTAGATGTCGACTCATGCTCCGCTTAAAGCGGTTATACTGACATATTGTAGTGGTACGGTGAATTTGGCCATCTAGTTAGAGGTGATATCATCACCTCATAAATTAACAGGTGACACTATGAAAAAAACGTACAAAAAGGCTTTTTAGCGCAAAATTCAAACTTGAATCAGCTCAAATAGTGCTAGATCAAAATTACTCAATTGTTGAAGCCGATCAAGCTATGAATGTGGGTAAATCAACTATGGATAAGTGGGTTCGGCAATTAAGAGAAGAGCGACAAGGTAAGCAACCTAAAGCGTCACCTATATCACCAGAAAAAATTGAAATTCGAGAGTTAAAAAGTAACTAGCTCGCCTCCAGGAGCACAACGAAATATTAAAAAAGTAACCGTCCGGGCAAGTACATTTTTAGCTTACCGCTTTGAAGCTATATCTTAACAACTGACTATTACATCAGGAGTTAATATGGCTAAACGTTCTCATGACGATTGGACTAACTTGATCCAGCAACAGCCTAGCAGCGGCTTAACGATTACCGATTTTTGTCGTCAGCATAAGCTAAATAAGCTAAATAAGCTAAGTACCAGTACCTTTTATGCCCGCAAAGCCATTATGACTAACATTCCCCCAAAAAACGGGGCTTCGTTTATAAAGGCTGTAGCGCCTGCAACCACACCAGTTATAACCCAGGCCGTAACCTCGCAACCAACTATCTGTTTACAGCATCAAACTGGGCTATGGACTTTCCCAAGCTCTTTACCTCCAAGCTATTTGCTTGAGTTTATCAAAGACCTGCAAGCATGTTGATGTTTCAGCAGTTACCCTGTGTTTATCTGCATCGTGAACCCGTGGGTTTTCGTAAATCGATAAATGGCTTAGCCATTATGGTTGAACAACAACTGTCGCTACAGGCTACTGACGCCAGCGTGTTTGTTTTTTGTAATAATACC
>NZ_JBFRMK010000334.1:0-6204 GCF_041470405.1 Shewanella sp. 10N.286.45.A1 | reverse complement strand
AAGATCAACAGCCCCTAGAGTGCCCATTATTTTTTATCATCACCCAAATTAAAAATAGGTATAGAGCGACCACAACAAACCATTTCAAGCCAAGCATAATAAAACTACTTATAGTCATAATAATCCTCTTTAACTCTTCAATCGCTAACTTGCTGGAATGAATTAACAGGGGCACATACATAACTGTGAATTACCGCCATCATCAGCATCCCCAAGTAAGCAGCAGTATGGTTGAGATACTCAAGCTGCGCGATAACCGCCATACAAACAGCAAGCATGGGCAACAATTGTGAAGCAAGAAATTCTTGGTAAGGTGTAAATATCATGGCTTAGTATTTCTCACTCGGGTACTGACAACTCATTACAGCTAAATGTAAGCATCGCACATAACGTTATGAGTCAGTTTATAGAGCAGAGATTAAGCGATCGTTTTTGCAATCTGAATGAATATCAGAAATTCAATTCTGCACAATGAACGGTTCGATAGTCCTGTAATTATCTAAGTATTCTGGCCCGCGTGACCGGTTTAGCCGTCACAACAGTGAGCTTGAAAGCCAGCTATGTAACTTGGCCGACGAGAAAAATACAGCAATTGATATCACTTTGGTTAATGGTGCGAAGATATAAACAGTGTTGCAAGCAGGCAGAGCGCGTTAGCCACTCTGCCTTTTTAATTGTGATTTAAGTTACTTGGAAGCCGATAAGTCAAATCCAGTTAACCACTCAAGAATAAGATCTTGATGTGATTCAATCCACCCATCTGCAATACTCTCAGGAGTTTCACCAGCTCTCAATTTGGCGAGCATCACAACCGACTGTTCATTTTCAATTTTAAAATGGTTCAGTAACGTAACTAACTCATGGGATTTTTTAGCTAGTCCAGCTCGGTAAGCGACGCGGATCTCTGTTTTAGGCCACGCAGTTCCCATATCCGGTACTTCAGCATAGTCACGATTAATCTTTTGCCAAAGTGCAGCATCATGTGGTGCTTCATCAAGAAAATGAACATGTTGATTCATAAACAGTGCATCAGGGTAATAACAGAAAAACAGACTAGGCACTCCACTTTGGTTATTACGCTCAATAAGCATATTCAAGATATCTTGATCGAACGTATGGTAACGGTAGGAAGCGCTTAAGCCGTATGCAGATAAACGTCGCTTCTCAACATCAGCTGAAGTCCAGTCTGCCGTCCCCACCCAAATGTCACCTTTGTTATCGCCGTTAAGGTCAAAGTGGCTGGCAAAATCATCCTTAGTGAGATCGGCATAAGACAGTTGTTTGTGTCCTATGCCAATGTCGGTATAACACAAGCCCTGTGAACCTGTTACAGCTTGCTCACCAAGAGACACGCTGCCAAATGCTCTGACATAACGGCGGATAAATTTACTGTTATTCTCCAGCCAGAGATCAGGATGAATATCGACACTCCCCTCCTCATCATCCATTTCGCTAAATACTTGCTTACTCGACATCGAAATCATCGCAGCATCTAACTCAGTATGCTGATTGATGATCCCCGCTAAGATATGCCCTTTTATTTGTGCGCTCGGCCAATCAAGCAAGGCAATATTGATCTTAGTTTCATGAGTCGTTCGCGTCGAAACTAATGGCGAGCTCTCAAAAGAACGTTGCTGTTGCAGTGACTCATAGAGAAAGCTATAACCAAAACCGACAAACAGCAGAGCAAAGATACTGAAAATCCAATATGCTTGCCCGCGAGTGCCACTTGAAGCCGATTTAGTTGCTATCGCATCATCTACCTGCTGCATCGCTAGGCTGATATCATTTTCAACTTGAGGTTCAGCAGATCTAGATTTAATGTAGCGCATCAAGTTTGTACAAACTAATGCATGATCATGGCGAATTTGCGCATACCTGTCTCGCTCATAAATGATAAGCAGTAGATAGATAACAGAAGCACCGACAATAAGCGCAAACAAACCCGCCGACAGCGTTTCAGGGCGAAAAACTAATGAAAAGAAAACATTAGCGGCCCCCAGAAATAATAAAATAACAAACTCTTCCGCGGGGATCCTATCGCTCTCCATTGTCATCAACTTATTGCCAACTTTGAATAGCTCTAAAATACGATCTCTTTCAGCCGGCTTATTCTCCAACATCGGCAATAGTGCGTACTTGAGCTTTTCAGCTCGTAGTTGGTTACTATCAAGCTGTTTAAAATTGGAAAATGCTCTGACAAAACTATGCAAATTCCACAGCACGTATTGCTTTATCTTGCCTACGTAGGCGACGGTTTCCGCAGAACGATCATTCTTATCATGAAGTTCTAACACTCCAAAAACCTGTTCACTGAACTCACCGAGTAAGCTTTCACGTTCGCGATTCAACGAGGTCGTTCTATCTAATGCAAAAGTCGCTAACAGAGCAAAAAATACCGTCGATACAGCCAGTAGATCATAATAGCTATCGATTGCAGAAACCGGGGCAAATAAGATCCAAATACCAATACTACAGACGGATACAAACAGCACTAACAATGATGACCGCAAAGGGTATCGAAGGCCTAAAAAAATATTGGATGAAACAATCAATACCGATGCCACAGCTTCGTACTGATTCAACATTCTGCCTTGCATAATCGCAAGGATCAGCACGGCTCCAACCGGCATTAAATACCACAATGCACTTATAGATGCATTCTCAGCACTAAACACTGATAGATCGTACAGCAGACTACCTAACGCCAAGATCGCCACACCAACAAACATCAATAGCAGTACATTGCTTAGATCGAACGCAGGAATCGCTGCTCCAGAAATCCATAGCGCAGCAATCAACAACGGCGCAGCAACAAGTCGCACACCAGTCTCGGTAAGCAAACCTCTTTTAAAACTGCTCAAGTTGAGCTTTTTGCTATCAGATACCTCACTCCAGGCATCCATACACTTCATCCGAAAATAACAATTTACAGCCATAGCCAAACCACCAAGGGCTGCGAGCCCCATGGTTTCAAGCATCGGACTATCGAGTAATAACCAGTCGGCGATATCTACATTCGGCGCCGTTAACACTAAAAAGCCAGCAAAAGCGGCTCCCGAAAAAACATAATCATTAATGCTTGTGTTTCGCTTACTGCGCCTGAGGATGCTGTCAATATAGAAAAACAAAATAGGCCAGGTTTCAAAAACCAAAATGGCTATAACATCAAAGTCTTCCGAAACACTTAATGCCGCATAGAGCAACAGATGGTTGGCGCAAATTAATATGCCAGAGAACAGAGTTGGCAGTGAGATCTTGCTAAAGGAGTAGCTGTTGAGCACGTTACTGGCTTTAACTTTTTCACGACCAATAAATAGACTCATGACACACAATAACGTTGCTAAAGCAGCAAAAGAGTGCGCCACAGCAGCTACATAGTAAACGTTGGTTTGATCGACTAAATGGTTAACGACAGGAGGGTATAACATCCATAACCCTACAGCGATAATCATTAAGGCCACAGGATGACTTACGAGCCTAGTTAACATCGATCTCACTTCGCTACTCACTTATGCAAACAATTGATAATACTTGCAAAACATCTTACCCAAAAACCAATAGAAAATAATCAACTATTTCAGAACATAACAAATAACTGCAGTCACCGCACACCGCAAACAGTACAACTAAATGATGACTCCTTTGCAGTGATTAACGCTAAAGTATCGACACTATTTGCCGATAACTGGCTATCATCTTCATCTGCATGGAATAGCAATGAACATATCAGGTATCAATTCAACAGCCTCTATCACTCAAAACATGCAACAAGCAGAGCTCAAGGTCCGATCTGATCGTGCGCCAATGCAAGCATCTGTTTCACCAACTATAGAGTCAGATACCGTGTCTATTTCAGATGCTGCACAGAAGAAGTTATCGACTGAACTTGGCACCGCTATGCATAAAAATAGTGCCAACACCAAAGCGCAGCAGAGTGAGCAAGTTGATACCCGCACAGAAATAGAGAAGAAAATAGATAAGCTTAAGGAGGAGCTCAAAGAGCTAAAAGAACAACGCCAAGCACTGGCCAATGATCACTCTGAAGCTGCTGAACAGAAACGCAAAGATATTGATGCCAAAATGATGATGCTTAATGTACAGCTAACTACTTTGCTGAAAGCACAAAAAGATGAAGCTGATAGTGACGCCTAGGATCATTTCGATGAGTCATCTGTTAGTTTCTACAGATTAAAACTAGCCTTTCAATCATTTAGCATAGGCTCACCAGCAGTTGGTAAGATGACGACTGATAAAGTTTCATCTGCGGTATAAGCTTTACAGCACGATTAAGCAGCTGGAGAGAACACTCAATGCGGGAAACATACAAAAATGCCCTCACCTAAAGACGAGGGCATCAATACTTTACAATCGCTATCTAGAGTCTATGTTGGCTATTTAACTTTCTCTTTGCCAATTCACCAGATTCAACTTTTTTGAACTGAGTCGTTAAATATTCATGTGCTAAATCAACTCGCTGTTTAAACTCGTCTTGGTTTAAAACAGTTTCATCAACCTCCATAAGTTTAGCTTTTGCTTGCCACTTCTTGATGGTCTTTGCAGATTTAACAGGGTCAATCGGTAAGATCTGTACATGAGCTTGGTTCCAGCCCATATCCACATCAAACTCGACGATATATTCTTTACCCGCTTCGACGTCAGCCTCTAGCACAGAGTAGCGCTCGGAAAGCGAAACAAAAGTATGTTGTCCTGGCTTAACACGCACTTGAAAGTAGGTCCCCGCTCGAGTACTACCGACATAACCCTCTTCAGACCATATATCAAAAGGTACCTCACCAATCAAAGTTTCCATACGGTAAAAACTGATCACGGCAGACTCACTGTCAGCTTTCATCGGCTCAGTAGCAGGCTTCATAATAGGGAAATCCAATAGCGAAGGATTGGTTAGTAGGTTGTCATAAGCGTCATTTTTTCGCGGCGCTTTAAGCTCCTTAGCACGCTTAGTCTGCATCACCATAGATGCTCCCATCTCAGGGGTTAACTCAATCATCTTCCCTTTGGTGTAATCCATTGAGTAGTAGACAATTTCACCAGGCTTATTATCTACTTTGGTATAACCGTATCCCGCTAGCCCTTGAACGAGATGAATAGAGTTTAAGCCGGAGGCCAGCTTCAACATCGTGTGAGTACCATTAGAAAGATCGGCAACAACCTGCTCATTCGCCGCTAACCAAGCGCCTCTTATCCCACCTTGAAAAGCGGAACCTCGGATAACATACACATAGGTTTCATCTTGTGTAGGTTGGGCTTCGGGTTTGAACTGTGCAACAAGTGCAGGATCGACTTTATAAGTTGTCGAACAAGCAGTGGTTAGTAATATCGCTACTAGCGCAGCCATACGTAAAACATTATCAGAAAATCGATTTTTCATTTTTATTTAGTCCTTTAAAAAAACCAAATAAAACTACGCCTTACGCCAATACAAGTCAACTTACTGACAGACATATTAACATTTACTCAACTAAGACAAATGAGTAAAATAGCCTCAATACACAGTATTAACTATCTACTCTTAGGTTTATCCCTTGCACCTGCAAGCCTGCCAAAAAATTCACTCAGACCAGTCTGCTTTCTAATGCGTTCCGCCCAAAAGCCACCAATAATAAAACCAACTGTGCCCCAAGCGATAATTGTGAGCGAATTAAGCTGACCTGATTGCAAACTCAATATAACTCCAACAAAAAGCCCTAAAAGTGTCGGCGATGCAGCGATAGCCAGCCACTGCAGCGAATAGACAAATAAACTCACTAATCTCATTGGTTCTCCTTAACCCTGTATATTAAAACTAATAAAGCATACAGCTAAAACAACATCCTACGACATATTATGTCTAAAATACACCAATGAATGCCAAGCAACCTAAACCTAACTGACTTCAACCTTCGTTTAATATCTCACCCTAGAATCAAAAAATTTGTATAAGAATTAAATTAGGGCAGAGTCTGACGAATCCCCACATACTCCTATTACTCCTATTGGAAAGATGAATCTCAATTGAAAGAGCTTTCACTAGAAAGCAGGTAAAGCTCTGCACTGCTATATAGGTTTTCTGCACAAACAATACTTCGCGACAACTCGCTCCAGTACCTATGAAAACGGCAATGGCGACGGCACGCCATTTATACCCGTGCTACCTGAAGATGCAGGATTCAGTGGGAGTTTAATGGGCTTTAATCAAGGCAT
>NZ_JBFRMK010000333.1:0-3777 GCF_041470405.1 Shewanella sp. 10N.286.45.A1 | reverse complement strand
TTAATGCAACTGGTATAAGATCATTATTCGCGCGTCGGTAGCTGCTTTGGTATTTTTCCTACTTCGACCCTATTTAGTCTCTTGCCTGCAATATCCGACTGCCAGGTAGTATATGAACGGTTCACCTTGTTGATTCAACTAAAGATGCTCTGAGTCGTTCAATTTCTTTCTGTGATGGCTATATTGTCGCAATTTTAGTTTAGGGAGATAGTTATTGATCTTGCAGTGGTTCTCGATTAATGAAAATTTATCTTACTTAGCTAGCAACTATCGTCAAGGTTGAGTAAGCTCTATACATTCCATAGGGTGCATGTTTCGCCCTTAGCGTTTACAATGGCGCTATTCCACTAGATTATTAACCCCGTTGACACATTTAGCCGTCAGCGAGGCCTGCTTTTGTTTTAAAGGAGACGAAAGAAGATTATGAGCAAGGTTCCAATGACAATTATCGGCGCTGAACAGCTTCGCAAAGAATTAGATATTTTGAAGTTTGAACGTCGCCCAGCAATTGCAGAGGCAATTGGTGAAGCTCGTGAACTTGGCGATTTGAAAGAGAACGCTGAATATCACGCTGCGCGTGAAGAGCAGGGCCTATGTGAAGCTCGTGTTCGAGATATCGAAGGTAAACTGTCACATGCTCAAATCATTGACGTGACAACGATGCCAAATACTGGCCGCGTTATTTTTGGCACCACGGTAACTATTTTAAACATCGATACCGATGAAGAAGTGACTTACCGTATCGTGGGTGAAGATGAAGCCAACGTGAAAGAGAATTTACTTTCTGTCAGCTCACCCATTGCTCGTGGTTTAGTGGGTAAAAGCGTGGATGATGAAATTTCTATTAGCACCCCAGGTGGCACCAGTGATTTTGAAATCACTAAAGTAGAATACATCTAAGTTAAGCGTATTAAGCTCAGATAAAGCCGCTAACCTTAGCGGCTTTATATTTTTGATTGCCATCGGGCTCACAAGATAATCATCAAAACTTGGAGAAGTCGCGGTAGTGTGTTTATATAAGCTTGAATTAATTTAGTTATAGGGTGTTTTGTGCGATTGTTTGGAATGGTTGGGTTCATATTGTTGCTTATTGGGGGGCTTTTATTGTCACCTATATCAGCAAGTGCGTCTGTAGAAAACCAAACCCAGTATAAATTGCACTCTTCAACCCAATCTTCAATCCAAGCCAACGCAGGTCATTTAGTTGCCGAAAAGACCTTCGTAGAACGGTTGCAAATTTCTGTTCAGGACTGGGTTATCAAAGACTCGTCGAGTCTGACTTTGTTGGACCCTTCTGAAAAAACGACAATAAAAGAACATATACAAGCTGGTTTACACGATCGTGAACTAGGGCACTCATTCCCGCTACACTCGGAATATGCACCGCTTGTATCTCAACGTTTTATGAGTTTTGCGCAACATGAGCGCTTGCACAGTCGACCAGACTATCAACTGGCGTTCGAATTCGTTTCACCGGTGATTCCATCGTTAACCGTCGGTTATCGAATGGATTCCACTCCTGCTGTCGATTGGCAATTACACATCGATGGTTCATCTTCTAGGCTTTCCGCATGGAAAGAGTCTAATCTTTTATATCGTTTATCCCATACTCGCTCCGCTTAGCTAACAAGCAATAAGCCTTTTCAGGCTTCTCTATCAAGAACAGTTCATCTTTGATGTCAGAAACCGTAGTTTCAGATATTAGCTCGTACTTGTACTTTCAAGCTTATGTATTGAATCAAGTGCCTTTGAATCTGTTGTGACGCTTTACTGTTTTTATACATGACTCTATTGGTCATTAATGGCGAAGCGTTGCTCTTGATAGTTGTTACTGCAATATCCCTCCATTGAACTCAATGTATTAATAACATTCTGAGTGGGTGCTGCAGTTCGTTTTCGCGTTTTTAGTGAATACAAAGAGCAAAACAGTATGAGTAAACAAAATAAAGCAACAATTTTAAACCATTACAGTGCATGGAAATATGTGCTGTTAGTGGTCACTATCACCATTATGTTTTTCAGCGCACTACCAACCTTTTATGGCGAAGATTCCGCTATCCAAGTGGGCAAGAATGCCGGTCTTAAGCTAGAACCGTTGGCGCTGCAGCAACGCTTAATATCTTCAGGTATTGACGTAAAAAGGATTGACCATTCAAACGGAGAAACTCTAGTTGTGCTTGGAGATAATTCCCAGCAAGCACAGTTGAAGTCGTTACTTGCAAAGCAGGTACACGATCCATCTGAGCTGACGCTTATGTTAGCCCCTTCAGCCCCTAATTGGATGCTGTCCTTAGGATTTTCACCGATAAAGTTAGGGTTAGATCTCCGTGGCGGCGTACAGTTCTTATTGGATGTTGAAATCGAGCCAGTTTACAAATTGCACTACAACACCTTTGTGGAGTCTGTTCGCCAATTCGTCAGAGATGAGTCTCTAACTGGTGTCACTGTACAGCAGCAAATTGGCGATAGAGTGCAAATTACAACTTCGGACTCTAGCCATCGACAAGCTTTGCGGACGTTCATCAGCCAAAAATATCCGAATTGGCAATTGAGTAATAATGGTGCGCACTCGCTAAGTGTTGTGCTTTCTGCTGCTGAAAAAAACAATATTCAAGATCTCACAGTGAAACAGAACTTGCAGATAATGCGCAGCCGCATTGAGCAGTTGGGGATCACCGAAGCTGTGGTTCAGCGACAGGGCGAGCATCGGATCCGAATTGAACTGCCGGGCGTACAAGATCCTGCCGAGGCCAAGTCAGTAATTGGTGCGACAGCTAGCTTGGCGTTCTATCAGGTGATGCAGTCAAACTCAGTTAACTCTAAAACACTCAACGACGAGCAAGGGCAACCGGTATCTGTTGCACGGCGCGCAGTACTTGGCGGAGAGCATATTGTTGATGCTAGAGCCCAACTCGGTGAAATGGGGCTGCCTGAAGTGGTGATTCACCTCGATCGTGATGGTGGCAGAAAGATGTCAGACTTTTCTCGCGCCAATATCGGCAAGCCAATGGCGACATCGTACAGTGAATATAGCCGAGACGAGCAAGGTAAAATTAACCAGACGACTGAAGTGATAAGCGTGGCAACGATTCGATCACAACTAGGGGACCGTTTTAGTATCACTGGCGCTGGCGATTATGCGAGCGCACAGCAGTTAGCACTTTTATTAAGGGCTGGTTCAATGACTGCACCTGTGACAATTGTAGAGGAGCGCACCATAGGGCCAAGTTTAGGTGAAGAAAACATAACCAATGGCTTTGCTGCCTTGGCTTTAGGTATGGCGTTCACATTACTGTTTATGGTGCTTTGGTATCGCCGATTAGGCTGGATAGCTAATGTGGCGCTTCTATCAAATATGGTGCTGCTATTTGGCCTGCTGGCATTAATCCCTGGAGCAGTTTTAACCTTACCTGGAATTGCTGGTCTGGTACTAACAGTGGGCATGGCGGTTGATACAAACGTACTCATCTTTGAAAGGATTAGGGACAAACTACGTGAGGGAAGGAGCTTTGCACACGCGATTGACCGAGGTTTTGATAGCGCATTCTCGACCATTATCGACGCCAATATTACCACTATGATAACCGCTGTTGTGCTGTATTCGATTGGTAACGGTCCGATCCAAGGCTTTGCCTTGACCTTAGGGCTTGGCCTGCTAACCAGTATGTTTACCGGTATTTTTGCTTCTAGAGCATTAGTTAACTGGGTATATGGACGTGACTTTAGACGTGATGTGAAGGTGTAATATGAAATTATCTAACTTAAGCAACTTAAGCA
>NZ_JBFRMK010000332.1:0-15726 GCF_041470405.1 Shewanella sp. 10N.286.45.A1 | reverse complement strand
AATGCAATTGGTATAAGTGGTGGTGACGAAGCTAAGCCGGAATCTAACCCCCTGGTCAGTGCTCCAGCTCACAGCGGTGCTGACGAGTAGTTACTAACATAATGCATTAAAAAGCCCGTATTTAACGGGCTTTTTAACGACTGTTATATGATAACCGAAGTGATAACGTTACTTCTTGACCCACTTACCGCTGGGCGTTTGAATGTATTGTCCTTTTTTGGTGCCCTTAATCGCTTTTTCAGCAGCAAGCTTGGCAACATCATCCAGTGAAATATTATTTTTCTTGGCTATTTTCTGATAGTGAGATTTACGCTTAGCGTTAACCGAACTGACCAAGGATTTTGCCTCTGCTGAGGATTTAACCAGGCCAAGATATCCATTAGTTTGCTCTCCGACTAACCCTTGTGCTTTAGCATCTTGTAGAGAAATAGCCAAGGCATTGAAGCTAAGTAGCAGCCCAGCAAACAGAACTAGTATTTTTGATTTCATTAATCGCTCCTTCTTATCCTTGGGTTAAAATAACTCATCATCGGCGAGCAGTTCGTCGAGTTCTTTGTCTACTTTAATCTTGATTTCATGCTCAATTTTCACATTGAGGTTTATCACGATAGGCTTATCTGGTGGCTCTATTTTAACGGTAGGGCTACAGCCAATTAGGGCATATATTGCAATGAGCATACTCAGAGTCTTTTTCGGGATATTAAATATCTTCAATGACTTATCCTTACTTTGTGGTAATGGCAGCGTATATAGAAGCCTAGAGTAAACAGGTTTAGCTATTTCGCCAATCAATTTATTACTGTTGTATAGAGTTTTCAATTTGGTTTTGTAAGTTGTCACCAATTTGTAGGCTTCTTAGAAGTTGCAGCATGTTCTCCTCTTGAGAATAGTTTAGATGAATTGGACGTTCGATGCCTCTGCTTCGGCCTTTTACATTGACCTTAAGTATGGCATCACCGAGAGTGTCCATATCAAAACTACTTGAAAGTTGTGAATATTCTAAATGCTCCAACGCCGAAAAGGCGAATTCCAAGTAAGGTTGGCTTAAGCGCATTTGATCTACAGCAGGGTTACCTGAGACGGCAATCAACCCTCCTGGCTGTCTCGCTGCTAATTGTCCGCCTTTAATCTCTGCTTTCCCATTTTTAATGGTAATGGGTAAAACGCCATCAAAGATCCCATCCGCGTATATGCCTACTTGTGGTTGGATTTCCAATAGCTTTTCTAAGTTGATGTGTTGCAGTACGAAGTACGCTGAAGAGGGCTTTTTCAAACTTAATTTAAACTGTGGGATCAGTAATTGTCCGTCGAGCAGATCTCCTTGGGCTGTCAGTCTCACTGAGGCTTGTTTAACTCCGAAAATTTCAGCTGGTAAGGCCAAATTATTGGCTTCATCAGTGCTGATAGAAGTCGCTGATAAACTTGAGTCAGTGCTAAATGATAATGTGGCTTCAGCTGCGATGTCAGTGATTAGCACACCTGGATTAAACGCCTGTAGAATCAGCTCTATATTGTCACACTTAAAGCTACTGCTGCTATTTTTATTCTGCTTCTGTTGCCATTGGTAGTGACACTGAGTATTTAAAGAGCCGCCTTCAAAGGGTAAGTTGGCAAAGCTACCTTCAATATTGGTTACATTTGGCTCGAATGTTAGTAAGAACTGGGTATCGTTATCTTGTTCAAACTGATAATGCACATTAAGAGCAGTATTGCCATTAAGGATAATCGATTCTGGGAGTGACTCTGCCTGACTTAAAAAAGCGATGATAGGTTCAAACTCACTATTAAATTGCCAGTCCCCTCTGAGGTTAAAGCGATTAAACTGACTATTTTGAGGTGAATAAGCATGTTGGCTTGAAAAGTTTATATCATTAATCCACCAATCCTCTTGAGTGTAGAGTTCTGCAGATTTAAGCTGTATAGATTGCGCCAAGTTTACTTGTTCTAAGTGCAACAGCTTTTGGTCAACCTTTCGTTTCTTTTTAGCTGAGAGCATTACCGTAGATTTATCGAATTCAACTTGATTTAGTGACCAATCAAGCTGGTTTGACAGTGTTTGATGCAATAGTTGGGTGACAAAAGTTTGTGACTTAGCAGACGATATTGTCAAGGTCGTAGGATTTTGTAGCGCCACTAGGGCTGACTCTATATCCAATTGATAACGAGTTTTCTGTGAGTCACTATATTGCTGTGTCAGAAGGCTATCTTCAAGCTTGTAACGAATTTCAGGAATCGTGAGTGTCGTTTCTCCCTGTTCAAAATGGAACTGGGCTGCTGTCACTAGTTCTAGTTCAGTTTTCTTGACGCTAGCGTTAACGCTAGGCGCTGCAGCTGCTATGTTGTAGGCATTGTTAGACAGGGTAACTCCTTGAGTCAATTGCAATGCCTGAGGATCAATATTGACGCTATAGCTTGGTTTTCCATCGATAACGGCAGCGGTAAACACCCCCTGAAGTTCAATTGCAGCATTATCTATAGCGATGTCATAAGGCAGTGTCGTTAATGTTGGCCATAGGGAATTAAGCTGAATATTCTGTTGGTGTTTAGCCTGCATATGCCATCTAAACGTTGTTTGAAAGTCAGTTTGTTGTGGGAGATCGACATCCTGTTGGCTACTAGTGTTCTGGGGGCTAACAGAGTAATTGATATCTGACACATTTAGCTGCGCCGCCAATTTACTCTGTAATAATTCAAATGAT
The DNA here is from genome assembly GCF_041470405.1 of Shewanella sp. 10N.286.45.A1. Classification (NCBI taxonomy): domain Bacteria; kingdom Pseudomonadati; phylum Pseudomonadota; class Gammaproteobacteria; order Alteromonadales; family Shewanellaceae; genus Shewanella; species Shewanella sp. 10N.286.45.A1. The sequence goes on along the minus strand of NZ_JBFRMK010000332.1, from coordinate 13,027 downwards.
ATGTGCTCGGTAGATATAGATTTGTCTTGCAGTTTATAATTTATTGGCGTGTTAACTGCTATACGCAGCTGTGGCGCGATGACGTTTGCTTGCTTATCTTCAATCGACATTACTTTATAAAGATTGCTCAATGCCGCTTCGAAAGGCGCATCATTAAGACGGTGCAATATATCTGCTAGTTGTTGCTTAGAAGGCGCGACAACTAACTCAAAAGGTTGAACGGTTAGCTGCAGATCTGCAATGTGTCCGTTTAAAGCAAAAGCCAACGATTGAGTTGAATCATTATTTGTTGGTTGTAAGTTGAGCGGTTTGGTTTTGTTATTTGCCAGAGATGTTCTAATTGGCAAAGTAGAAGGTGCTAAAGTGAGATCTGCAAGGCTTTTTAGCTCAACACTTAATTGGTTCAACTGATGTGTAGATTGTAAGTGCCCAGACTTTAAGGCCAGACTCATGTTTGAATCTAAACGTCCACTTAGGTTTATCTGCTGTAAATGCAACATTTCTTGAAGTTGGTATAAAGGGGCTAGCAAACTGCTGGTTTGTTTGTCATTTTCTGTCACTATATCGCTATTTATTGAGAACAGCTGAGACTCAGCGGTGTAGATATTTGCTGATAAAGCTTGTAATTCGTTAAAGTCTATTTGGGTTTTAGCTTGCCAGAGGTTTGGCGAAAGTTGCGCATCTAAACTAAATACTGAAGCATTGTTATGAGCAATTTGGCTGTTAAAACGGCCACTTTTATCTAGTGTTAGCTCAGCTAATGACATGGTTAGCTTTTCGGCTGCAATTCCTTTTAATGTGAATCGGGTTTGATCTATTTCAATTTCAGGTAATGCTGCAAAGTCGAGTGCTATTGTCGGGTTTGAGGTATTACTATTGTCCGTTGATTGGCGCAATATATTAGGGCTTAGTAACACGTCAACATTTTTGGCCGACAAGGATTGCAGATCCCCAATCCCCAAAGCGAGTAGCTTTGCTTCTGGTACAAGGGTTACCTCTAGTTCAGTTATCTTAACGTCGCTGTCATTAACAGTTAATGATACTTGTGGCATCAGCCAATGAGTCAAGGAAAGTGGTTTAACGCTTAGTTGTTTAAGCTCTATTTGATAGGGCTGCAGAAAGTGATTTGCTAACGAAAGCGTTAACCGTTGGTAATTGAAGCTAATGTAGAGCGCCGAGATAAGAAGTACGCACAATATCATACCAAAGAAAATCAGTAACAAGCGTCGAGCTCTATGGCTAAATGTTTTTGTAGCGGCCTGCTGCACTTATTGCACTCTCTTACGTTGGTTTAATTTGAATTGTTAAATGGTATGCGTCTTAGGTTTATAGGGCAGATTCTAGCACCTTATCTAAAGCTCTGAACAGTTTATCAATGACTTAAGCTGCTATTTATTGAAAAGACAGCCGTTATCTTGTGAGCTATTTTAGCTTGTTCGCGGCGGTTTAGCTCGATAGATAACCTGGATGTAGCATCTTCAGAGTAGTGACATTGAGTCTTAGGCAGGAGCGAGTATTAGCGATCGATTAAGTTATTTCGATTGGTATCGCTTTTTCGATGCGGCTGAAGAGATGAGGGGATGGCAGAGAAGGGAAGTCTTCTGCCAACAACTATCAATCGCCCCTAATGATATCGACATCGATGAGTATAATTGCTTTCGATGTCGATACTTATATTTGCTACTTCCAGCGAATGTGTGTTGTTAATGTATGACTTTCTTTTGGCGCAAGTGTCACTTGGTCTTCAAGTACATTCGCAGCCTCAAGGCAGACCATAGACAAGTAATCGTCATCATTAAAACGCGATAATCGTTGTGACTTATCTATCCAAGGGTTCCACAATACCGCGCTATGACTATTCTCGCGTCCGACTTCTATAATCCCTTTATTGGTATGAAGCTGTTGTACAGGGCTAAGATTGGTATAAACTCGATCTGTTTCACGTTTAAAATCAACATCACCCTGAGGTTGTTCAAAAGGACCGTTGCCAAATTCGATGTACTTTGACCCTTCAAATCCAGTTGCCGTTAATTGGTGAATATCTTCAATAGGAAAATAGCTATGCAGTGCTTGAGTCAAGCTGACTTCATAATCACCGTGGTTAATATTAGTTAGGCTCACTGACAAGGTTTCGCTAAGGCGAAACAGCAACTCAACACTGGTATCGTGGGGCCAGTATTGCCTATCAGATTCAGAAATAGGTAGGGTAAACTTTACCTCTACAGCATCATCAAGCATTTTTACCGAGTCGAGTGTCCATATACTGGTGCGAGCAAATCCGTGCTGAGGAAATCCTGGATTAGGGCTCATACCAAACCATGGCCAACATACTGGTACTCCACCGCGAATACCACTTCCAACTTGATAATCATCAGCACTTGAAACCCACAACAGAGGTTCTTTTCCTAGTGGTTCAAAGTAGTCTATTTGCGCACCTTGTAGAAAAATTCTAGCCTTGCATTGAGCGGTATTTATTTCAACATATTCAAGACCATTGGCGTGCTTTTTAGTAGTGACCGAACCCATTGGGAGATGTCCTCTCTGAATGTAAACGCGATAGTTAGAATGAGCTTACCCCGTTTTGTAGGGTTAGATAAGGGCTATTTAGAATGATTTTACGGTAACGCTGTTCTGATGGATAAACAAAGCCAAAATAATGCTGAGTTTTTGCTCAAATTTGGTTAAGGTGGTCAGAGCACTGACCATAAATAAAACAATGAAAGGGATGACGCATGCCAATTTATCAAGCTCCGTTACGTGATTATCAGTTTGTACTCAATGAACTGCTCGATATTTATAACCAAGATAATTTAGCAGGATTTGATGAGTTCGACCCTGAACTTATCGATGCGGTATTGCAAGGAGTTGCAGACTTTACCACTGATATCATGCTGCCATTGAATGGTTCTGGCGATGTCGAAGGCTGTAAGTTAATTGATGGGAAAGTGATTACACCTAAAGGATTTATTGATGCCTATCAACAGTATGTTGATAACGGATGGGCGACATTGACCTGTGATCCTGAATTTGGCGGTCAAGGATTGCCAGAAGTTGTTGGGATCTTTGCCACCGAGATGAAAACGGCGACAAACATGGCTTTTGCTATGTATCCAGGTCTGACTCATGGTGCTTACGCTGCTATTCATGTGCATGGTAGTGATAATTTAAAACATAAGTACCTAGAGAAATTGGTGAGTGGAGAATGGACTGGCACCATGAACCTTACCGAATCTCATGCGGGAACCGATCTTGCGCTATTACGGACTAAAGCCGTTCCTGTCGGGGAGGACACGTTTGCTATTACTGGCGAAAAGATATTTATCTCATCGGGAGATCATGACTTAACTGACAACATCATACATTTAGTATTGGCAAAGCTACCGGATGCTCCCGATGGCGTTAAGGGGATCTCTCTGTTTGCAGTGCCTAAAGTGATGGTGAATGAAGATGGAAGTTTAGGTGAACTCAATAGCCTATGTGCTGCGAGTTTAGAGCATAAAATGGGGATCCACGGTAACTCGACTTGCGTAATGAATTTCGATGGCGCTATTGGTGAGCTTGTTGGTGCTCCGCATCAAGGCCTTCGGGCAATGTTTACCATGATGAACCAAGCCAGATTGGGAGTGGGAATTCAAGGGTTAGGTGTGTCTGATATCGCTTATCAAAATGCGTTGGCTTACGCAAAGGACCGTATTCAAGGTCGAGCGTTAAGTGGTGCTAAAAATACCGAGTTAGCAGCTGATCCTATCTTGGTTCATGGCGATGTACGCCGTATGTTGCTGTCACAGAAATCCTTTAATGAAGGTGCTAGAGCACTAATGGGTCAGCAAGCGCTTTGGCTTGATGAAGCAGAGCGCCATAACGATCCGCAGCAACAAAAGAAAGCGGCTCAACTAGCAGCGTTATTTACGCCCATTGTGAAAGGGTTCGTGACTGACCAAGGCTTTAAGGCTTGTGTTGATGCACAGCAAGTGTTTGGTGGTCACGGTTATATTCATGAGTGGGGCATGGAGCAATTTGTTAGAGACATCCGTATTTCGATGATTTATGAAGGCACTAATGGTGTGCAGGCACTAGATTTGGTTGGCCGAAAAGTGATGGCAGATAAAGGCGCCGCATTAAAGCTGTGGTCTGAGGAAGTAAAAGCCTTTATCCAAATGAATCATGCTAATGAAGCGATGAAACCATTTGTTTCCGCTTTAATGGCTGCGGCAAATGATCTTGAAAAGGCTACAGGCTTAATAGCGACAGAAGCCGCACAAAAACCAGATTTTATCGGTGCCGCTTCATTTGCTTATATGCAGTTATTGGGTATTACCGCTTTAACTTGGATGTGGGCAAGAGTGGCTAATAAAGCATTGGCCGCGATAGATTCAGGCGTAGAAGATGTCGGCTTTTATCAAAACAAATTGAAAACAGCAGATTTTTATATCGCCTACTGGACGCCACAATCACGTGGTCTAGTTAAACAAATAGACTCAGCAAGTCAGATCATTTGTGATTTCGATGCTGCTGACTTTTAATCGTTAACACCAATCTGTATAAGAAAAAAGCCTATTACCCTGAGGTAATAGGCTTTGTTATTTAAGCTTCAGAACTATCTGATGTGCAGATTCTTTCGGTTACCGCTTTATTTTTTAGCTACGAAAGGTAAACGCTTTCTTAGCGTAATAGGCTCGCCGTCAACATCAGCTATCACAGTGACTTCAAACCATGCATCGTGCTTTATTAACTTAGCATCGATAGCGAAACTCTTGCTCAATGGTTTCTCTTCGTATGGTTGCATAGTAAAAGCCTCGATATGACGTTCACTCTCTTTGCCATGAAACAGGTCAAAAATTACCTGCCCAGATGTCGCACCTGCGAATGGACCATTTAGTTGGCCTGATATGGTGAGTTCACCCTCTGCATACTGGGCACTGATCTGTGATAATTCAAAACCACGATACTGTTTCGATTTTTGAGTAACAGATTGACTTATCTGTTGCTCATTCCATAAGTAGCTGATATTAGCTGTGATAGTGCTAGCTTCATTAAGCAAACTTGTCTCGACAGGAATTTCTAGTCGCTGATCTGGTTCAATGGTGACAGTTTGTGCTGCTGTGGACTTTTCTCCACCAGTGACAGTTAGGCTTAACGTCATCGAGTCTGTACTGCGGTTGGTTAAAATAACAACCTCTTCGAGTGATGCTAGACTTTGGCCAATCCAGTCAACTTTAAGCTCTAAGCCAGAAAGTTCAGCAAGTGCATCATTTAAGCCAGCGCCTGCTTTAGCTAGCGCAGGCAATTGCTCTACCACTGCTGCGAGTTCTTTATCGGCGGATTGACGATTTATCGCTGCATTATTGAGTGTGTTAAATCCATCTCTCCATGCTTTAGGCGTGTTATCGCCTGCTTTCCATATAGCTCGAGCAAATCTAAGCGACAGAGAGTCTCCGTTAAATGCCCAAGCATTTGTTGGTGCTGATGTTGAATAGTCAACTTTATCAGGGTTTAAGTCGCGACCATCGTCGATGAACGGGGTGATACCATGTTGGTTATCTGTTGAAATCAAACCAAATGGGTTATTTACTAATGTGTTGTAAATGTTTGCAGATATCGGCATTTCTGCAATAAAGGTATTTGCATCTTTAGCTTTCAAGGTATAAACAATCTGGTTTTTCTGAATTTGAATTGAAACGCCTAGCTGCGGCTTATCTTGGCTATTTATGCTTTTGATAATATCAGCAGGTAAAGCTATCTCTTTTGACTCAGTGCCTATAGATTGGCCATCAATCACCAAGGTGTTACCGGTTTTTATTTCAACTCTTAACTGCGGATCGGTATCAGTGTTTGCCCCTTTCCAGCCAGAGAAACTGGCTAACTTGGCTTTGGTGTTCTCTGCCGTTGATTGTGCACCAAGTGCCATTCCAATAGTGCCTTGGTCAATCTGTGTCTTGTCGAAGTCAATCACAAACGCAAGGGTTGGCTCAGTAACACCACGTTTTGCGGGTAAGGTTAACGAGTTTGCTGCGGCTTGCGGGAAATCAATTTGGAATGGAGTGAAACTAGGCGCTTGTGCTGGTGTCATGTTAAAACCAAGTCGCTGCGGGCCATATTCATAGCTCGATTTACGCTTGTAGAACATATTACCGTCCATTTCCCATTGACCGCGAGTGGCGACTTCATGAGTTTGAACAATGTTTTGAGCCCACTGTTTGAAGTTATGCTCAAGTGCATCCCAATCAGGGACAATTTCTTGCAGTAGCGCTAAAGACTCAGCTCTACTCGCCGTTTGACGGTTAACAATTTCTTGGTGATAGATCTTCATGTACTGCGAGTATTCTGGGTTGTTATACATGAATTGTACAAACAGTACGTTAAGGCCGCGGTCAAACTTGGCTCGATTATGGATGTCGACTAATGTTGGATTTTCTTTTGCATAAACATCAATGCCTTGACTTACAACATCAAAAATTGGCACATCATGTCCAAAAACTGACAGTTGTTTCTTGTCACTATCGAAAACATGGTTCGCTAATGAATCACCTAAACCTTCACCATGCCATGAGGGGGTCCACGGGTAGTTACCGACAGCCATTTGATAAGAATGCATAGTTTCATGGATAGCAATATAGCGACGATGCTGAGGTCTCTCGGTTGGAAAGCTATAACCGACTTGGTTATAGAACATCGCTTCGCCGCCGGCATAGTGGTGAACACCACGATTAAAACCATCATCAAACATGGCTAAACGTAGCTCTCCAACACTGGTTGCATAGGTTGACGCTATTCGCTGATTTTTAATGTTTGCCGGTTCTAGGCCAAAAAACTCAACATAATAGGGGTAGGATAACTCGAGTAGTTCTAAGAAAAATTTTGCACGCTCTGCAGGGTAGTCGGTTTTTAATGCAAAGTGCTTACTCACATACCAATCAAATCCATCTGTATTGGCCACTTTGCCTTCGCTAAATGTGAAGGGTATTTGCTTACCAACAAAAGCGACATCAATATCGACAACGGTCGAAGTTCTCGCATTATGGATCACCTCAGCTTTCATTGCAGCTGGGGCAGGTATCGCTTGTACGATATCTAGTGAGTAACTTGATGTGGATTTATCTGAGATAGATGCTGGCTGAGGTGGAGTGTTTTGTGCACAAGCGCTCAAAATAATAGCGGAGGTTAATGCGTATATAACTTTCTTTTTCATACAAATCAATTCCATAATATTAGAATGTATGGCAACGACCCAATATGCCTTAAAGATAAGACCTTTAGTTAACTTGTTGGTTTTTCTTCTTGTAATCCAAATTTAACTTGTTCAGGCATGTAAGGTTGCCACTTATTAAAGATAAAGAGTTTTACAGGTAGACGAATTATTATATTAGAAAAGGGTTTCTTTAATATTGGTGCATAATAAATAGGGCGTTCAGTATTGTCGTTTTATTTAGCTAGATAGTACTATTTGAAAATCCTATTCGAGTAATATTATCTTCGTTATTTCTACCAAACAGGAATGATACTTGAATTTGGGGATATTGTATACCTTTATCGTTAGTTGTTGATAATTATTGGAATAAAGTCAATTGCTTTGGCGTTTTGATGATTGGCAGGTAATGATGTTGAGGTTTCATTCGTTGTAGTGATAAAAATTGTTGTTAGCGCTTAATGTGAACTGTAGAGGGGGGGGGGTAGCCATTTTTATTATTATAATACGGTTCGTTTCAAAGTTTTATTTATCATCTTTAACGGATGCTTTAAATTTCTATACGTTTTGATATCATCACCCTTAATGTTTTTCATGTTGCAGTGTTAACGTTTATTGAGTGTGAGCCGATAATGGTTAAGGAATGTTAATTTAGTAATTGTTTTAATAAGTAAACCAGAATAATTAATCAACAAATGAATTGGAATCGTGATAACTGGGTATCCTATGAGTATTAAAAATTCGATAACAGCAAAAATAGTTGTTTCTACAGCAATTGTTGTCTCTCTAGTCCTATTGTTGACTGCATTTTTTACCGTGCGTTACGTTGCCCAATCCGCGAGTAGCGAATTGGATGATTCCATGGCGGCATCAATTAAGTTAAATGCCACTGAAATTGAAAGTTACTTTAAGCAGCACGCAAATGGCGTAGAAACGGTATTTAGAAACGTTGGACTTATCGATTGGTTTGATAGCCATACTGACCGGGGGCAAGGATTAGACACACCGGAATTTGAACGCGTCGTTGAAATCATGGGCAGAGAGGTGAAACAAAGTAGCGATATCATCTCAATATTCTTTGGTTCAGGTCACACCGGAGAGTATTTTGATCATACCGGGGTGTCTGTATTGCCGGGTTATAACGTATTAGAACGTTCTTGGTGGAACGATGTTAAAGACAGGCAAAAATGGACTGTAAGTAAAGTTATTTTTGAACCTCAATTTGATGAGTTTTATGTTTCTCTTAATTTCCCCATTGCGAACTTCCAGCAGCGGTTTATTGGCGTTGGCGGCGTTGATCTCTACTTAACATCTGTAAATGATATTGTTTCAGCTATTCATTACAAAGGGCAGGGACAGGCATTTTTACTAGACAACAATGGCGATATGGTGGTGTTTCCTGATGAAGAAATTGCGATTGTAGATGTTGAAAATCGAGAAACCGAAAATATCAAGCTTGATATGTTAGACCGACAAAATAGTAATGAAGGCTTTACGCAGCTAGCAAGGCAAATGGATCGTGATAGTTTTGGTAAATCGCAAATCACTTGGCGAGGCAAAGATTATTATGTGCAGTTTAGTAATGTAGAGGTTTCGCAGTTAGGTTTGAACTGGAAACTGGCCATCATGATCCCAGTCGACTATGTGGAAGCACCAGTTAATGAGGCTGTGCAGTCTTCAGCTCTGATCGTTTTATTCATTTTGGTTGTCACTTTAGTCGCGGTTTATTTTATGACCTCTATACTACTTAAACCACTTTCTCAGGTGAAGGAAGCTTTAGTCGAAATAGCGGAAGGTGATGGAGACTTATCTAAAACCATTCCTGTTAGAAATAATGATGAAATTGGCCAGCTATCGGAAGCATTTAATAGTTTCGTTAGCCAAATCCAAAATATTGTTAGCCATGTGCAGGACAGTAGCGCTGAGTTAAAGCAGACAACTGCCAATGTGAGTGATATCAGTCAGGTCGCCTCTAATAAAATTGCAGCTTCACAGCAAGAAGTCGCTTCAGCAGTTAATACTATCAACATGATGGCTGAGACAGCACATGAGATTAAAGAGCAGGTTTCAAGTGCCCGCCAATCAGCAGAAGCAGCGAGTGAGACTTCAAAGCAAGGTCAATCAGTATTGAGTAACTCAATGGAGGGATTATCAACACTCAATGTAAACTTTGATAGTGCCGTTCATACCATCGAAGATCTGCGCATGAGTAGCCAATCGATTGGTGAAGTGATGGTGGTGATCCGCAATATTGCCGAGCAAACAAACTTGTTAGCCCTAAATGCTGCAATTGAGTCCGCAAGAGCGGGTGAGCACGGTCGAGGCTTTGCGGTTGTTGCTGATGAAGTTCGCCAATTAGCCAAACGAACCCAAGAATCGACTGAAAGTATCCAAAGCAGTATTAATGATTTGCAAAGTAAAGCGGTTGCTGCTGAATCGAGTATGCAAACGACACGCGAACAAGTTAATCAGTACATGGAAGATACTCAAGTTGTACATACTCAACTTTCGGAAATTACTGTCGTCGTAGATGAGAACAGTGAACATATGCAGGGTATTGTTAGTATTACCCAAGAGCAAGATCAGGTCTCGCAATCTATTAGAGATATGATGCAAGAGGTAAATAATATTGGTGAACAAACTCAATCTGAAGCCGGTAATTTAATGCAAAGTTGTACTGATCTTGAAACGCAAACCGACAAACTGACAGATTTAGTCAGACGCTTCAAAATATAGTTGCACTGAATAAGTCATTTGACGATGACGAAAGCAGCCCAGCAAGCACTTTGTCTAATCAACAAGGTGCTTTTTTGATTTGTCGCTGTTAAAGACCATCTTGGCATGCAGTTTAACTACTGGAAGTGGTTATTTCGCTTAGATAATGGCTATTTAAATTGTTAGCACATTCAATATAAGCTAACTACGGCTTAGTATAGTTAGGACTCACCGGCTACAACACAAGTCATCTCTATTGCAGGTAACTATCACCTCTTGGCCTACAACGACTTTATTCGCCGAAAGTTAATGCAGCAAATATCGAGCATACTGATGGTTTTATCTAGCGGTTAGGGTAAAATTCGCTGCATTAAGACAGTGATAAAGCCAAATAAAGGATAGTTACGTGAAGTACGATTGGATATTGTTCGATGCTGATGAGACCTTGTTTCACTTTGACGCCTTTAAAGGTTTACAGCTGATGTTTTCTCGGTTCAATGTTGACTTCACCGTCGAGGATTTTCAGCACTACCAGTTGGTAAACAAACCTTTATGGGTTGATTATCAAGATGGAAAGCTAACGGCTAAACAGCTACAAAATACGCGTTTTGAAATGTGGGCCGAGAGAATTAAAGTGTCTACCCAGCGACTTAATAGTGAATTTCTTGCGGCAATGGCAGATATCTGTACATTACTACCTGGTGCTCAGGAGTTGATTGATGCGCTAACGGGCAGAGTTAAAATGGGGATCATTACTAATGGCTTCACTGAATTGCAAACTGTAAGGTTAGAGCGCGTAGGTTTAATGGATCGTTTTTCTCCGCTAGTGATATCAGAGCAAGTGGGAGTCGCCAAACCCGATGTCGGTATTTTTGATTACGCTTTCTCACAAATGGGTGAGCCTAAACGTGATGCAATATTAATGGTTGGCGACAATCCACATTCCGATATTCAGGGCGGCTTAAATGCAGGGATCGATACTTGTTGGCTTAATCGACTTGGGGAAGATAAACCTGACAATATTACGCCGCATTACGAAGTTAGCTCTTTAACTGAACTACAGCAGTTGTTGAATACAGACTAACACTGTTTTTCAAAGTGAAGTAATCGGTTATTTGCTGGCATGCTAAAGTCTGCGATTAAGCTTAACCCTTGCGCTTCGGCAAGTTGCATTATCCATTCAAAATCGCGTATTGCACTTTGAGGGTTTCTGTTTGCAAGCCAGCAGTCAAAATTTCGATTACTTTCACTGCTGTATTGCCCCTGATAATTGAACGGCCCATAGATGCAAAGCTGTCCATTGGCATTTAAGTGTCTGCCAACCCCAGAGAAAAACTGTATCACCATCCCCTTTGACATGATATGCAACGTATTTGCGGTAAATATTGCATCGATGGATAACTGCGCTAGTTGATAAATCGGCCATGGTTGCATCACATCAAGTTCAACTGGCTTACGTAAATTAGCGCTTGGTGACTCAGCCAGCCAGGCGTTGATCCCGGCATGATATTCCAACTGATCGCTAGTTTGCCATGTCAGGTGAGGGAGTAGTTTGGCGAAGTGTACTGCGTGTTGGCCCGAACCGCTACCAATTTCCAGTACATGTGATGATTGGCTAAAACTGTCTTGTAATATTGCTGCAATAGCGGCTTTGTTATTTTCACATGATTGAGAGTAGGGTAGAGAGCTCACAGAAATATCCTTGTTATCAATGTCGCTAGTCGTTATTGCACCGGCAGGTAAAACAGCGCCAGTCTGATTTATACAGGTTATTTTTACTCTTTTATGTGACTAAAAACAACTGCATATAACTTGTATATTAAACTGAAACAGCCAGATAGTCGTAGGCAGATTTTATGAAAGAAGTTATTATCAAGCTTACATCTTATGCCGTAATTACGGCCATAATGAATAGGGGAATAATGTGGCGATTGAACAACAAGAGATGATGGCAGTATTGAGTGAGCTTGAATGTCGCACTAACTTTACTCTCAAAAAAGTGACTGAATATATGTTGCCAAAACTCAAGGAGCCTTTCTATCTGTATGTTGATGGTAAGCAGGCTCAGTTAGTGATTAGGCCCGCTTATGAAGTGTTTAAGGCCGACTTTGCTGCACTTGAGGGAGTTAATGCCAAAGAGCAGTATTGTCATTATTCTGAAATGACTCGGTTTCCAAAGCGTGTACAAAAGAGTGTTAACGGTATTCACTATGGCTTGGCATTTAGTTTCGACAATGTTGATGCCATAAAAGGATTTATTGCTAAATTAATCACGATAAATCAAGGTTGATTCGTTGAGTTTACAGAGATAAAAGCAGCATGTGTTCAAGGTTATATCAGGCATCTGTAAGTGCGCTTATATTGAGGCTAAAGTGAGAAAAAGTGACAAAAAAATAGAGAATACTATCCGGCGCGTATTAACTGAAGTTTGTGAGCAGTTAAAAGAGAACGTTGCCGGGTTTGAATGGCTGACTCATAAAGTGGATTACAACAATGTAAATCAGACTTTAACGGTCACCTTAATGTTTGATTCCTTTGCATCACTGAGAAGTGCTAAGGCTACGTTAAAAACCAATGACATGGCAAAAGATGTTGCTAGTGCGTTAGCTAAGCAAGGTATTGAGCTTAAAAATATCACTAAACAATGCCATTTCGATACAGATGAACGTAATGGACAGTGAATATTGAAGTACAGCTTTCAAAGTTGTCATTGTCTTTAGCCTTTATGTCGGTTTTTATCTTATTGACCAGAGTATCAACAAGGGCACTGTTGATTTGTTGGTTTATAGTAAACATTTTGTAGCAAGTAATGGTTGGCGTTAATCGAGATTGGCAGCCATAATTCGGCGATAAGGATATCTTGAGTCAAATACAGGGAGTTGAAATCAATATGGATACTAATCAAGTGACCCATCAACAGGATCAGATTGATTGTGATGACGATATCGAGATGTTGTCTCAACTTAATCGAAAAAGACTTAAATTCTTTGGCTTAATGTTAGGTATTGCTGCCGGATTACCCGCCGGATTTTACGGCGCTCGTTGGATCTATCAATGGCTCTTTCCAGTCAGTTAATCGATATAATGCAATAAAAAAGGCTCCATTTAGGTAATGCCGGTCAGTTA
>NZ_JBFRMK010000331.1:0-230 GCF_041470405.1 Shewanella sp. 10N.286.45.A1 | reverse complement strand
ATTAGCTTGCCTGGCGATAGGTTCATTGAGGCACCTCATAAACCAGCTGATATCACTGAGCCTTGAGCGATAGGTCGCAATAAGGTGTTTGAGTTGAACCACTAAATGTTCATCGATAACTTCACCCTTAGCGAATTTCTGCGTGAGCGTTGTACCATTAAACAACTTATGCCATTGCTCAACAACCTCTCTATCTGACCAGCTGTTCGCCGTTTCAAGGTCAATATAAA
>NZ_JBFRMK010000330.1:0-24593 GCF_041470405.1 Shewanella sp. 10N.286.45.A1 | reverse complement strand
CTAAATGATCGGCATTACCCTAAGGGGAGCTTTTTTATTTGTCTTTTACTATTTTTACCACCTTTCTAGTACTTCAATAAGTAATTTTCTGCATTAAAAACGTTGAAATTTCTGCAAAAGGCACCATATCTGATTAAACACAAAATACAGTTGCAGTTAGCGCTGTCTAGATTCGAACAAAAGGGACAGCTTTGAATTTCAGTAACATAACTTGGCTAGATGATAAGGGGCATATTAAGCCTCCTTTGATGCTGTATTTAATGTTGGTATTTTTAGCGAGAGGTTGGTGCGTATTTATCGCATCATTAACTCAAGCAAGTGATAGAGCAGGGCTGGTAGCGTTAGTTTATCCGCAGAAGTCCGATTTTTTGATGGCGTTAATGGCTGGCGCTGGTGCACTTGTTGTATACGGCTTAATAATAGCCGAGCGAAAGCGTGGCCCTTGGTGGATCCAACCTATTTTTAAATACATGAAGTGGCTATTACTGGTGCTGTTATGTATAGATGGAGGCCTGCTTATTCAACGTATCTTGCATGCTCACTATGTGTATAGCTGGAGTGTAGGACTGGATGCATTGTTTCTATTCTGGAGTACCTTATATCTGTTTAATTCAAATAGATTAAAATATTATTTTTTAGATTGGAAAGCAGAAGAGTAGTTCGAGACTGACAGAGCAATATTTTTATGTTCGTCAGTTAGGATTTTTACTTGCTGAGCTGATAAAAAAATGGCGCTGTATAAATACAGCGCCAAAATGAATCTGCAGTACCGACAGCATTCGATACTATGATCCAGGGATATTAACAAAAAAACCTTTTTTAGTTAAGCAACAAGTTGTTGCTAGCCTTAGTAAAAGGACAATTGACAGTTTGTCTTTGAGAGTAATAGTTCGGGGCTACTAACTCTAAAGAACGAAACTAGAATATACCAACTGTACATTGCATACAATATCCGTTTATTGGTAATTCCACACAATTTTCGATAAAAATGGAATAAGTTATAACTTATCCCTAGGTAGCCTGCTGGCTATTAGTAACCTTGTTTGTCATTATCGAGCATTAATCTTTGCGTAATTACACCCTTAAAAATTTGACGGCCTGTCAGATTTTATTTTGTCGCTGCAGTTGATTCCTCTGTGAAGTATTTTGAAGTTACTTGATTGCCATTTTTTTGTCTGAAACAACTGGATTGCCTGAAGTTATTAACTTTCGATTTGCTAGTTTAACTATGTGAAAACTGTCATAAAATTGACATTGTTACTGTTCTTCATCGTAGAAAACTATTATCATCCACTGATAGCTAATGATGATGTAGCCACAATTAGTGCCAGTGATTACCTTTTATGTGCATGGCACGATATCTTAATTCAAGAGCGAGACACTTTTGTTAAATAGTGACGACCTCTGGAGCGTTTAGTAATGTCAAAAGACGTCAGAATTCCTTTGTCTAAGTTATGCATCGGTCTAACCATCAAATTACCTCTGTCATGGACGCAGCATCCCTTCCTGTTTAATCAGTTTGAAATTGAAAACCAATCGCAAATTGAACTGATTAAAAGCTTGAATATTGCTTATGTGTACTTAATCGCAGGGAAAGCGTTGCTTGCATCTACACAAGAGCAACAGATTGAAGTAATAGTTGAAAAGTCCGCGGAGGAGTTTGCACAAGAGAGGTTAGCTTCATTACGTAAATCTATTCGTGTGAGTCACCAACGGTTTCAAAAGAATGGGTTAGAGTGCCGCAGTGCTTTTTCAAAAATAGCCGCCGAGCCTGAGGGGGCGTATCGTTCTGCTGCAACGCTAGTCGAATCGATGATGGACCATATTAAAGAAACCGCAACACCGCATCTTGCCTTAGTGAATAGTAGCGAGGACGACAGCGGAACTGAGCACGGGATTTCAATTGCTGTATTGTCGATGATGCTCGGATGCTCATTGAACTGTACGGATTCAGAGCTACGGGATATTGCAATGGGAGCTGTATTTCATGATATTGGTAAGCGAAAAGTACCTGACGTTATTAGACGTAAGAAAAGCAATTTATCTGATCATGAAGTTAACTTTCTTAAGATGCACCCCAAATTTGGTTTTGACATGATGACCAAACAAGATCTGTTTCCAAAAGCGGTACTTGATATTGTTCTACATCATCATGAGTGGGCAGATGGTAGTGGTTATCCTGATGGATTAAAAGGCTCGCAGATCCCATTAACCACACAAATAGTTGCCTTGGCAAATGACTTTGAACAGTTACTTAAATTTGGTCAGGGGCGTTCACCGCAAGTGGCTCTAGGCTACCTTTTTAAAAATAGAGCGGGTAAGCATGCGGCATCGCTTATCTCTGCTTTGGTTAAAGTACTTGGGATCTATCCTCCTGGTACATTAGTGCAATTATCAAATGGGCAAATTGCAAAAGTTCTCATTACGACTGAAATGGTCAAGCAACCTCATGTCATCGCCTGTGATGAAAACGGTGATAACGCAGTGTTACGCTATTTAGTCGAAGAGGGTATATTGATAAGTAAAGTGATTAAGGCCGAAGAGCTAGGCTCTGGCGCATTAAAAGCACTGGATCCTAGTGCTGATATAAGCTTCTATTTTAGCTCTATGTAATATCAACTCCATTAAAGAGTTGTTCATTCAGCGGGAGTTTAAATCACTTTAGACAAGTCAGTGGCTTATCACTAATCGTTATTCTATATCGAATGGCACATGCGCTGTATTAAGTGATTTCCCCATGCCTTAGTTATCAGCCGCACGTTGTGAGCGTCTCAGGATTTTCACTGCTACGTCGCATTGTCTCAAAAGGGAATAGCCATTTTTTTCACAATGCGGCTTGAATTGAAAGCCCTGAAAAGCTCTGAACTGAGTATATCCTTAATGGAATTGGTATAATAAAAATGCGGTTTAGCCTCGTTATTTAAGAGTAATCAAAAGGGTGAAAATGATAAATTCAGTTTGTATTGTTGGCTGTGGTTGGTTTGGCTTACCACTTGCGCAAGAATTAGTAGCACGTGGTGTTACGGTAAATGGTAGTAAACGTAGCCCTGAGGATGCGAGTGCATTATCTAAAGATGGCATTAACGGCTTTGCATTAGATTTGGCAGAAGTGAAGCAAAAGTCACTTCCAGCACTAAAAGCCGCGCTTAACACCGATTGTTTAGTTGTCAATATTCCACCGGGCCTAAGAAAAGATCCCAATGCTTATCATGCCAAACTTACAAAGTTAACTGGATTGATTAGTGGTATTCGTTACCAGAAAATAGTCTTTGTGAGTACCACGGGAGTTTATCCATCACTGGATAAAATAATGACAGAGCAAGATGCTGCTGCTCACTCAGGGGTCAGTGAAAAGCTGCTACAAGCTGAAGCGATGTTTTTAGCGCTAGATAATTGCTGTATTGCTCGATTCTCTGGCTTAGTGGGTCCTAAACGACATCCAGGACGCTTTTTGGCTGGCAAAACTGAGCTTGCAGAACCACAAGCTCCGGTTAATATTGTTCACCTGCATGATTGTATTAGTGCCGTAGCAAAACTGATTTTCGATGCTGACTCTGCTGGTGTCTATAATGTTTGCGCCCCTAAGCATCCTACACGTGAGGATTTTTACCGTCAGGCTAGCTTAAATTTGGGGCTCGTGGAGCCGCAATTTGTACAAGACAGTAAGGTCGGCGGCAAACTTATTAGTAGCAATCGACTCGTTAAAGAGCTAAATTTTGAGTATCAGTTCAGTGATCCAATGGATATGCTGGACGCCTGTTAAATATTAAGGATGTATATGAAATCGTTACAAGTATTGTTTACCAGTGGCTTACTGGCGATTGTCAGCTTGCTATTGCCCTTACAAAGCGCCTATGCCGCTCAGTATGTAGAAGGTATTGATTACGTCAAGATAGCTGGGATCCCAGAAGCTCAAACGCCGGTGATCAGGGAGTTTTTCTCTTATAACTGCGGTCATTGTTACCGACAAGATCCGCTGTTTGAACAAACAGCCCATCTGCTAGAGAGTGATGTGCAGTTTGAAAGAACGCCAGTTGGAGCTGGCCGTACGAGTTGGATATTAAGCCAAGAAGCCTATTACTTAGCGCAAAAATTCAGTGTAACTAAACAAGTGCATGGCAATATTTTTACTCGGATCCATGAAAATAATGGTGCATTCAACCGACCAGCAGATCTTCAAGCTTACTTTGTCAGTCAAGGAGTCGATGATAAAGCGGTGACAGACGCGATGAATTCGGCTGATGCTAAACTGGCATTAATGAATTATGACACTCAAGCACAATTGGCAGAGATTAAAGGTGTGCCATCTCTACTGGTCAACGGAAAGTACTTAATTAAGAAGCAACCTCAGTCCCCTGAAGCGCTTGCTGAGATGATCCGTTACCTGAGCCAACTTGAAGATTAACCGCTAATACAGCAAAAAGCCCACTTCAAGTGGGCTTTTTTGTGGCTGAGTAACCAAGTCACTAGGTATGAGAAGTATAGGTTAACCTAAAGTTGCCACCAGACATTACACTCACCGCATGACTAAATTACAACAACAGGTCGACAGCGGTGCCTGGCTCGATCCTCAACAAGCCAACCGAGTATTAGAAAGCCTAAAAAACTGGCACCGCCGTGAACTGCTTGAGCGCATTCGTTTAAGAACCTCTCCTAATAGAAAGCCGAGCAATAACACTTCAATCAAGCTGCAGAGCTTAAGTTACACCCAAGTAGTGTAGCTTTATTTAAATAATGCATACGCAAGGGCAGGGCATGAGTAAATGTCTTAATAACGCGAATAACGCAAAGAGTGAACAGCGACTCGACCTACTGCAAACAGCCTCTCAAGAGCTTGAATTAGCCTTGGCCACACTACAAAACCTTAAGACAGACGAGCGTGAAGACTTTGTTAAGCGTTGGCCATCAACGCTGCAAAGCCTGTGTGAGCTGATGCGCGTCACCTTAGAGGGCCAAGTCATTAGCAATGCAGTGCAAATCATTGAAGCGCTTGCCACCACCTTAAGTACTTATCTCAGTGGCCGAGATATCTATATTCCTAATGGTGAACGTCTCAAAGATGCACTGCGTGATATCCGCATTTTGCGTGAGTTTAAAGGCAACAACCTAGAGCAATTGTCGCGCGAATATGACCTTACTGAGCACCGTGTTAGCCAGATCATAGCTGAACAACGTGCAGCGTTTGTGGCGAGAAAACTGAGACGGCTATTTTGATTTTTCAATCTAAATATAGGGTTACCGATAGGTAACCCTTTTTTTTGCTGAATTTTGACGATAAACTCTTAGCCAACTTCAACATAGGATGTTAAGAATGAATAAAGGACTATTTTTCATATTGGCTTTGTGTAGCTCTAATCTTGAAGCGGCGGTGTACAAATGTACTTTAAACGGCGTTGAAACATACAGCCAAGATCCATGTGCTGAAGATGCACAAGAGATCACAGTCACCCCTCCTGCAAAAATGAATCGCAATAGCAATTCATCAACTGAAGAAAAATTAGTTCAGCAGTGCATGACTGCCATAAAACGCAATAACAATTTTAAAGATCCTGAATCAGTTCAAGTGCTTGGATACCGATTGGATTGGTTGCAAGATGACAGTGGTGCTAGGAGGGTACTTCAGTTAGAAGTTAATGCGAAAAATAGCTATGGTGGATACGGAGGAAGTAAGCTCTATCCGTGCTACTTGAATCATAGTGGTACTCAGCTGAGCAAGCATCAGTACAAAATTTTCCAGTAGAAGGCTCGAAATTTTTAAAGCATAAATTTTGATAAGGACATCTTAATGCGTAGTAAAGCATTTGTGGAAGGGTTCTGGGCTAAGTCATACCATGATATTGCTTACAGCCCTGGCTCTGCAGAGTTTAATGAATTTGAGCGTGGACAAACTCAAAAACTCAAGCAGAGTGCATCCGCTGGGTTGGGTTATAGTTTTGATATAGCTGAGCCTCTTAGCTATTACGCAAAGCCTAAAGCCAAACCTTTGGAAGTTGTAAAGCCAAAAGCATACAAATATAAGCCAAAATAGAGGCATTGCATTAACACATAACAGTAGAGTGCCTTTTTTGCATCAAAGGACACTCTACACCAATATGGTAAATTATCGGGTCATACCGTAGCCGTATAGAAGCTAGCGAACGTAAGTAAAAAGAGTTAGTTAGGTACTTGTTACTGTCAATTTAGGACTGATTCATGAAAATATTTAGGCGTGATAAAGGTTTAAAAGCGATAAAGTATAGTGAAGTCAAACAATCCATTAAGGTAGATCCATCGACTTCAGAAAAACTGCAGGAAAAACTGGCGACAATGCAGTTAGTTTATTCATTAGTTGGCTCACTTATCGGAGCTGGGTCTATGGTAGCTGGAGTGCTGCTTCTTGTTAATGAGGTACAAGGAAACTCTAGCTTTGTTGCTGATATAGTAGGTAGTAGCGTAGAGCTTTCAGACGCAACTCCTGGAGTAATTTTATTTGTCGTCGGGCTACTGATAATTGTGGTGACAAAGTTTAGTTTTTCACACGTAAAAAACAAAGAAGTGTGAGGTATATTTAAGTAATGGTTAATCCTATTCATTTTACAACAACTAAAGTAGACGTTTACAGCGGGAATGAGCATTTAGAGCGAGCAACAGGATTTTTTTTTAGCCATAACAATCATAAATATCTAGTCACTAATAAACATGTAGTCGAATGCGAACGTACAAGGATGTTTAGGGAAAATAAGAAAGCTGACAATGTCAGAATTATTACTCATACAGACAAAAATGATTGCTCAAAGCATCACACTATAACGATTAAAGTATTTGATGAGAGAAAGCTGTGGCTTGAACATCCTAGTATTGAGGAAAATGGTTGCGATGTGGTTCTTATACCACTAAACGAAAATACTTTGTTAGGTGATAACGCAGTAAAGTACTATCCATTATCAAGTCCAAAAATTACTTTTGTTGGTCAAGATCTTGTAAATGATTTTCCTTTAAATGAATTTGGGAATCTCGCTGTTTTGGGCTATCCACTAGGTTTTTATGATAAATTTAATAATTTACCAATATCGCGAAGAGTAACTATTGCTAGTCCTTATAAAGTGAAGTTCAACAATAAACCGTATTTTCTTGTGGACGGAAATTTACAGCCTGGTATGAGTGGCAGCCCTGTATTTTGTACGCCACACACTTTATTTAAAGAAGGTAATAGAGATGAGGGAAGTAAACTTTTTGGTGTTTATTCTGCTCATAAGTACGCAGGATCACAGCCATTAAATTTACATGTCATCTGGTATGCTGACTTATTAGTGGAAATAGCAAATCAAGTTTAGGATAATAATTTTTGATATTTGCAGAGCAAGTGTTGATACATGACCTCTTTTTCGATGCTTAAGATACTTATCCCGAAACCTTTCAAACCCTGCTAGCCCCCCTAAACCGAGACAATGAACCTATGTTCCTTGTCTCAGTTTTTTATGCCTAAACGTGCAGTAGCAACGGTTGTATCAACCACAAATGGCACTACAACCGTGCAGCATGCTGATGGTAGTTACCAGGTGGTATTAGGTGATTCAGTCGCAAGGGGAAACGTATACATTATTGACGGCCAAGTACAAGGCCAAGCAACAGATTTACCGTTTTCCGAGATTGAAGTCTGAAATGCCTAATGGAAGGATGTTTAGGTATTGTCTATCCAATTTTTTTGCTCGTTTATTCAGCACCGCTCTGGTAGGGTGTTGATTCATCGAAAATTTGCTTTAACTAGATGTAAATAAATTGGTTGTTAAATATGCATGTCCGTTTTGAATCAGATTTTCATAACATACAGAAGCTAAGGCATTATACTTTTTAAGGAGAGTTAAAAGTTGTCGGATAGTCCTGAGAAAAAAACTAATCGATTAGACCTGTTTATCGCTTATTTAGGTGTTCTAGCGCCAGCTGGATACTTGATTGGATTGAGTTATTATCAAGGTAAGTTAGCTGCCTTTGGGGTCAGTGCAGCAGCATTTCCATTATCAGTTCAGGATATATATGTATCTGCTTATTATGCGATTGGTTCTAGTCTTCTAGCTGTAGGTTCTGTGGTAGTGGACTTCATTAAGCTAATATTCACTTGGTATTCAATTAGCTTTGCGGTTGTTTGTATTGGTTTTAGTTACTTTGTGATAAAGAAAAAGGGTAATGAATCATCCAGTCTTACCATTAATTTAACCAGTAAATTCAAAAGCGTAATATCGTACTTGCACTGGAAAAATAACGACTTCACAAAAGCGGTTGGAGTTACAGGGCTTGCGTTCTATAGTATTTTATCAATTTTATATGTTCTAATATTTTTAGTTGTTTTTTGGTATGCAATTCCAAGCTTTGCACACAATAAAGGTTCTGAGATTGGAGTTCAGATTAGAACAGACTATTTAGAAAATGGTTGTCACATAAAAAGTAAAGAGTTTTGGGGTAATTGCCACGCGCTTATCGACAAAGATGGTAAAACTATTTTTAAAGGCGTGCTGGTCATTCACTCAAAAGACCATGTTGCTTTTTTCAATGAAAATGGTTCTCTTGCTATAAAAGTTCCTCAAGGTGCATGCATTGTCAAAGAAGCTCATAACCGAAACTTAACATGCAATTCAGGTTGACGATAACTGTTGCCAATCAGAAGTGGGACAAATTCTAAAGTGGTAAGGTTTCTATCGTCGATAGTTGAGTTCAAGACACCGCCAAAGAACTAATATTTACAATGTTCGAAATATAGAAAATCCCCATCATATGAAGGGGATTTAGAGGTTCTTAGCTAGTTACAACTCTAAATAAATTTACAAATTAGTGATGTAATTTAAAGTGGTTTCAATGGATTCAATAGTTTGTAATATCAGGTATAAAAGCCTAAATCTCGCGTAAAATCCGCTGTTCTTCACTTTTACCCAAAGCTTATCAAGTTTTGATTGTTTCTTATCCATAGCGTCTCTCCTCGTTTTGAAGGGAGTTGCCTAGCTTGCTTGATATTAAATTTTTATCTTTTTGATTTACTATTGAAGCGTCTAGAGACGTGAGGAGAAGCATTTCAGCTAGAATTAACACTATCTTATTCCTAACATTAATTCCATCAAAATTATCGTAAATAATATCTCCCACAGTTATCGACCTGACTTATGGATGGATCACCAGCTGAATTTCCCAAACCATCCGAATCGAATTCCCAAACTAAGCGACGCGCTACAGCTTTTTTGTGGCCGAAAATTAAAAACAGATAATACCTTGGTCTAACTCCTCGCTCACTAAACGAGCTGGCTTTACGTGCGCGTAAACCTGTATGTTGTTGAAAATACGTTGTTTATCTTAGTTTGGTTTACAAGCTTCCGTTGGCGTTAGACTAAGGTCGCGATTGTTGTTCAGCGCACGCTTGCTAGATTAACTGCTGACTTAATAAAAAAATCAGCACAGGGGAGTCGCTATGAGTTTTGAAAGCAACGAGAAGGCAGAAGGTTATTGGCGTGAAAATCTACGTCTAGTATTGGGCTTATTGGCCATATGGGCAGCAGTTTCATTCGGCTGTGGCATTTTATTAGTAGATGTGCTCAATGAGATCCATTTCATGGGGTTCAAGTTGGGGTTCTGGTTTGCACAACAGGGTGCCATGTACGTGTTTGTCGCACTTATTTTTGTCTATGTCGCTAAAGCGAATGCATTAGACAAAAAATATGATGTGCACGAAGACTAATAACTAAGAACTTATTTAAAGGAGTCATGAAATGGACGTACAAACATTAACCTATCTGATAGTAGGGTTTACATTCGCCCTATATATCGGTATTGCGATCTGGTCTCGTGCTGGTTCGACCAAAGAATTTTACGTAGCTGGAGGCGGAGTTCACCCAGTAATGAACGGTATGGCTACAGCTGCCGATTGGATGTCAGCGGCATCATTTATCTCATTGGCGGGTATTGTATCTTTTACTGGTTATGATGGTTCAGTGTATTTAATGGGTTGGACCGGCGGTTATGTTCTGCTAGCGCTTTGCATGGCTCCGTACCTGCGTAAATTTGGTAAGTTCACGGTGCCTGATTTTATTGGTGACCGCTATTACTCTCAAGCGGCTCGTACCGTAGCGGTAGTGTGTGCCATCTTTATCTGTTTTACCTATATCGCAGGTCAAATGCGTGGTGTGGGCGTTGTATTCTCAAGGTTCCTTGAGGTTGAAGTTGAAACTGGCGTATATATTGGTATGGCAGTAGTGTTCTTCTATGCGGTTCTTGGTGGAATGAAAGGGATTACCTACACCCAGGTCGCACAGTACTGCGTGCTTATTTTTGCTTTTATGGTGCCAGCTATCTTCATCTCAGTGATGATGACAGGCCATATCATTCCACAAATCGGCTTTGGTGCTGAGTTAATTGATGCTGCCGGCAATGGCACTGGAGTGTATCTGTTAGATAAGCTTGATGGATTGTCTGCCGAGTTAGGTTTCTCCCAATATACCGAAGGTTCTAAGAGCATGATTGATGTGTTCTTCATTACTGGTGCATTGATGTTTGGTACTGCAGGTCTTCCGCATGTCATCGTACGTTTCTTCACTGTACCTAAAGTTAAAGATGCGCGAGTATCTGCCGGTTGGGCACTGGTGTTTATTGCGATTATGTACACAACAATTCCTGCTCTTGCTGCGTTCTCTCGTGTGAACATGATTGAAACCATTAATGGTCCTGAGTCGACAGGTGTTGCTTATGAAACGGCACCAGAATGGATTAAGAATTGGGAGAAAACAGGGTTAATTACTTGGGATGATAAGAACGACGACGGCAAGATTTACTATGCTAAAGGCGCTGAAAGTGAGATGAAGATTGACCGCGATATTATGGTGTTAGCGACACCGGAAATTGCCAATCTGCCAGCATGGGTTATCGCACTTGTGGCTGCAGGTGGTCTAGCGGCTGCGTTATCAACTTCAGCTGGTCTACTTCTGGTAATTTCGACTTCGGTATCTCATGACTTACTGAAAAAGAATTTAATGCCTGATATCTCTGATAAGAAGGAATTGATGTACGCTCGAATTGCTGCAGCATTGGGTATCGTGATGGCAGGTTACTTCGGTATTAATCCGCCAGGCTTTGTGGCTGCGGTTGTTGCGATTGCATTCGGACTTGCTGCGTCATCATTATTCCCTGCAATTATCATGGGGATCTTCTCTAAGACAGTGAATAAAGAGGGCGCTATCGCCGGTATGATAACGGGTCTGCTATTTACTGCTTCTTATATTGTGTACTTTAAGTTTGTAAACCCAAGTGCAAATATGAGTGAGAACTGGTTATTTGGTGTATCGCCTGAAGGTATTGGTATGCTCGGCATGGTGATTAACTTTGCTGTAGCCTTTGGCGTGAGTAAGGTTACAACGGCTATTCCTCAAGATGTTGTTGATATGGTTGAGTCGATTCGTTTCCCTAAGGGTTCTGGTGAAGCGCAAGATCACTAATAGCTAAAGTTAGATTGATTAAAAAGAGCGCTTTTAGCGCTCTTTTTCTATTTCTACAGCCATAGACTGGCCTTTAGTCGAATAGTGTTAATGCCAGTCTAAACGATATAGTTGTAACTGCAGAGCAAGTCAGTGGATAGGGAGTCGAGAAATGGATGCTAGCGAATTACAACCCATTATGCAGTTCTTACAGCAGCGAGTACCTTTTTTGTCGTTGGATGAGGAAGCGTTGTTAAGTGGCTGTCGCTCACTCACTATTGGCTACTACAGTAAAGCTTCCGCTTTTGTGCCGTTAGATCCTCTTCACCCTCAGCTGTATATTGTGAGAAGTGGCGCTTTTGAAGTACGTGACATCAATGGAGAGCTGCTTGATAGGTTAGGTGAGGGCGATTACTTTGGATTTCCTTCGTTGTTATCAGGAGAAGAGGCGAGTAATCGCGTCGCTATTTTAGAAGATGGGCTGGTGTACCATCTGCCACCTGAGATGTTTAATTTACTGCGTACAAAAAGTCGAGAATTTGACCGTTTTTTCAATAAAGCTTTTGCTAAGCGATTACGGCATCAGGGTAGATTTAAAGCTAAAGAGCTGACAACAACGAGTCGGATCACGACATTGATGTCTAAGTCTCCGTTGACAATCGATATGAAGGCAACGATATCGGATGCTGCACGATTGATGCGTAAATCCCGGGTTTCATCAGTACTCGTTATCGATAATGAAAAATTAGTAGGGATTTTAACAGACAAAGATCTACGTAACCGGGTGTTAGCTGAGGGGTTAGACGGCACTCTAGCAATCCACCAGGCGATGACCGTCACACCGATTTCTATAGAGTCAAACTCATTAGTGTTTGAAGCTATGCTTTTGATGAGTGAACACAATATTCATCATCTACCAGTGGTAGACAGTGGACAAGCAAAAGGGATTATTACTAGCACCGATATACTGCGTGGACAAAGTTCGCAGCCGTTATTGTTAATCGGTGAAATTGATCGACAGAAAGATTTGCCTAGTTTGATTCAGGTGAGCAAACAGATCCCACTTTTATTGCAAAACCTAATTAGCGCTGATGCACGGGCCGAAGAGATTGGTAGAGTATTAACTTCGGTAACCGATGCGTTGACCCGGCGTTTAATTGTATTAAACCAGCAGATCTTGGGCGAAGCGCCGATGGCTTTTTGTTGGTTAGCTTTTGGCTCGCAAGGGCGACAAGACCAAGCTGCTTGTTCAGATCAGGACAATGGACTTCTGTTGGCCCACGAGCCTGATAAAGCCGCCGAAGGTTACTTTGAAGCATTGTCAAAAGCTGTGTGTGCTGGGCTTGATGAATGTGGCTATATTTACTGCCCGGGCGATATTATGGCGCAAAACCCTAAATGGCGTATGTCACTTGAAAAATGGTGTGGCATTTTTCATAAGTGGGTTAATACACCAGATCCTAAAGCATTAATGCATAGTAGTATCTTTTTTGATATGCGTTCTGTTTATGGGCCACAATCTTTGTTTAATGGTTTGCAAGATGAGGTGCTTAACAATACCAAAGACAACGATATTTTCCTTGCCGGTCTCACTGGTAACTCACTGACGAGTACGCCGCCTTTGGGCTTTTTCAGAAAGTTTGTGCTGGAGCGTGATGGCACTGAGGTTAAAGGAATTGATCTTAAGCATAAAGGCAACGCATTAATTAACGATATTGCTCGTGTTTATGCTTTGTCTGCTGGCATTAAAGAGGTTAATACTGCCAAAAGAATTAGGGCGTTAATGGAGCAAAATATCATTAACCGTAAAGATGCGCTAAATCTTGCCGATGCTCATGAGTTTATTGCGCATATGCGGCTGTCTAATCAAGGCTACCAGTATACTAACGGTAAGCCTGTCACCAATTATTTGATGCCAAAAGATGTGTCTTCATTGGTTCGTCATCAGTTAAGAGATGCGTTTAAAGTTGTCCATGATGGCCAAGTAGGGCTTAAATTGAAAATGATGCGGAGCTACTAACTCTTTTGAAGTGCTTCTATTTAAAAAGTCAGCTCAGGTTGAAAGCCTTTAGAGCTGCTGATGAATTAGTTGCTAACTACTACCGTGCTTTAAGTCGCGCTATATCTAAGCCTTTAGTGGATATTCCTTTAATGGCAATTGATTTAGAAATGACAGGGTTAAATGCTCAGTTCGATCAAATTTTGAGTATTGGCATGGTCCCTATCCACAATGGCATGCTTCAATTAAAGGATGCCGATTATAGGTTGGTGAGCATAGAAGGCAGTGTGGGTGATAGTGCTGCAATACATGGCATCGTTGACGACCAGTTAAAAGCTGCGATTTCAGCTAAGGAGGCAATGCATTGGTTTCTAGAAAAGACTAAAGGTCATGTGCTCGTAGCACATCATGCCCCGCTTGATCTGTGTTTTCTAAAAGCAGAAATTTTACGTTGTCTTGGTGAGAAAATGAACTTTGTCTCAATTGATACAATGTCTATAGAACGAAGCCGTATTTTGCGACAGCATGAGGTGATTAAAGAAGGCTCCTTGAGGCTAGATGCTTGTCGGCGTCGATATGGTTTACCTATTTATGCAGCCCATAATGCGGCAGTTGACGCATTATCTTGTGGAGAATTGTTATTGGCCCAAATGGCGAGCATTGCAGGGGCCGAAGAGCTGACTTTGGTAGATTTATTACGCTAGCTTGCAATAACGATTAAGACGTTGCTCAAGTCAGTAATGGCTAACGGCTGCTATCAAGTATTTGCGCCCACTTTGTTAATGCCGTCTTAATATCTTCCTGCTGGTAAGGTTTGTTAATTATTTCATCCATACCACATTGGAAGCATTGTTCAGTTTCAACCGAAGTGGTACTGGCAGTCAATGCAATAATGGGCTTTGTATAGCCCTTTTCACGCAATAAGCTCGTCGCTTCAAAACCATCGACCACAGGCATTCTGCAATCCATAAATACAATATCGACGTTATTGAAGGTTAAATAGTCGAGCGCTTCCTGACCGTCGTTAGCGATTGTGGGCGTAATTCCAAATTTGGCCAAAATCATCTCAATCAGCATTTGGTTAACTTAACTATCTTCCACGACGAGGATTTTTAGCTTTTCAATGGGGTAATCCGCTTGAGGTCGTTCAATATCTAAGGCTGCCTTCTGTGAGCTATTTAATGGCAGGGCTACTTTGAAGCAGCTGCCTTCACCAAGGACTGAACTTAAAGAAATTGTTCCGTTCATCTCATCGACCAATTGCTTACAAATAGCCAGTCCTAGCCCAGTGCCTTCAAAGGAGCGGTTGTTAGAATTATTGACTTGAGTAAAAGGGTCAAACAATGTGGCTACTTTATCTTCTGGGATCCCACATCCTGTATCTTGCACCGTTAAATGAAGCTTTTCTTGCTCCCAGGTGATATCGACTTTGATTTCACCTTGTTGGGTGAACTTAAGAGCGTTACCAATAAGATTAACCAGGATTTGTTTTATCCTGTCTGGATCGCCTAGCAATATTTGTGGAATATTTTGATGGGCATTGAAGCTAAATATAAGGCCTAAATCTTCTGTGCGCTGCTTAAAAATATCAAAAATCATCTGGCACAGTTTCGCTGGCGAGAAATCGACCTCTACAATCTGTAGCATACCTGCACTCATCTTACTGAGATCTAATAGGTCATTAATGATGACCCTTAAAAGCTCCCCAGACTGGTGCATGGTATTGAGAAGTTGCTGTTGATAACTCGATAGTGTGGTATCAATCATAAGCTCTGCTGAGCCGAGCAAGCCATTAAGTGGGGTTCTTAATTCGTGGTTAATCATCGCAACAAAATCACGGGGCGATTGCTCAGAGGATTCGGCCCTTAACTTGTCTTCGATAGTGTTTTCGAGTAATTCTTGTCGTCGCTGGGCTGCGCTAATCATATCGCAAAATAGCAGTAGCTGTTTTTCAATGGTATTTTGGCATGAATGAGGTGATTCTATGACCAGTGTTAAACTACCTAAAACACTGTTTGAAGTCTTGATGAGTAATTTTATTTGCTGGTGATCGTTTGACCAGTTTAATGCTTGGTTAGCGGTTGAAATTTGTTGTATTAGTGCTTTGTCGCCTGCGATAAAAGTATCAAATTGGTTTTCTTCTGTTGGTGATTTAAATCGGATGCGGCTGGCTCTGATATTTTCAAATCAGACTTTCCTTCAAGACCTGGCATACTATTGAATAGTGTGATAAAAACCGATTTGCCATAGATTTGTTGCAGATCTTCTATCGATACGCCAGTGAGCCGACTAAAACTCACAATGAGCTTAATAAGGTCATTGTGGTCATAAGTGCCAACACTAGTATAAACCCCGTCATTTTGGTTTTCATCGAGCATTTTTTGACAAATTTCTCAACCGAAAGAGTCTTCCACCAATTCTAAAAACTCTGCAAAAATGATTCCTTTCATAGATATCTCCTCATTGTACTGCTTCTTATTAAAGTAGAGTATTAATTGATTATATTCAATGCTTGTATATGACTAAGCATCTATTAAATTTACGCTTTAGTTTAAATATTCTTCCGTTTTAGTTGTTGGTAAAGTCACTGTAATTCTTATCGTCGACACTAAATGGGTTACCGCAATCAGCAATGAACAAGTTTTGGTTACACTTTTTGACTTCTGCTGACTAGAATTGTTGTATATCTTACAGAGTATTAGATCTATTTTAGCTAGAGGAAACTGTATGGCATTACCCTTGATATGGTTAGGTGTAGCTGCAATAGGTGCTGCTTTGGTTGCTGAAGAACGCAAAAATCAGAAGGATATTGCCCACAAGCGCATGCAGGGCAAGGCTAAATCTGCTCATTCCCATGGCGATAGTGCTGAACTTGCTCCTAGTTTATGGCATACAGGTGATAAGAAGGTTGCATTAGAGCCTGGTGCTATTATTTGTTGTTTTGTCTTTGGTGTTATTGAGCATACCGGTATTTGGCTGGGTGAGGACACCTTGGTTGAGCTACACGGTAGTGGACTGGTTCGAGCAATTTCAATTGAACGATTTTTAGCCGAAAGAAGCGGCAGTAGAGTTTATCAAGCATGTAACCATCGGCACCAACCATTAGTTGGCACTAATGCATTAGAGAGGGCTAAGGATGCGATATTTAGCTATCGTGAATACGATTTACTCGATAATAACTGCCATCGGTTTGTTTGCTATTGCCTTACAGGTGAAGAAAAGTCCTTGTCTAGTTTTAGCAAACTCAATAACGAAATTGGCAGTTACTTTAAAGAAGCTATTTATTGGGACGAAGCGATCATTTGATACAAAAACACCGACTTTTTAAGTCGGTGTTTGCTGGTCTTTTACTAAAGCGAATAAAGCTACTTACAAAAATGCTTCACAGCTTTACTGACTAATTCAATACCGGTTTTATTACAAGGAGGTAGTTCAGCATCACTGACTTTAAGCGGTGTTACTCTATCGCCCCACTTAATTAAGGCCGCTGCTGAGGTTAGACCCGCACCAAAGGCACACGATAGAATCGTTTGGTTTGGTTGAATTTTACCTTGTTCTAAAGCATCGCAAATAGCGATGGGTATCGTTGCTGCAGAGGTATTGCCATAATTGGCAATATTAACCACAGCTTTTTCTTTTGGAATTTTCATACGGCTAATTAACGTATCAATGATGCGTTCGTTAGCTTGGTGCGGAATAACCCAATCGATATCGTCTTTATCGATGCCACACTTTTCAATGACCTTAGTGCTTAGTTTCCCCATGCCTGCAATTGCACGCTTAAAGATCTCTTGGCCATTAAACTCGATGTAAAAATCGAGTGAGGAAGCTTCAAATCTGTCCATAGCAGTACCAAAGCCAGCTTTGAGAATATCACGACCAGCAGGGTCATTATTAAGCTCATAACCTAGTACGCCAATGGCTTCGTCAGTTGCTTCAAGAACGACTGCACCTGCACCGTCTCCGAATAAAACTGCAGTTTCTCGGCGAGACCAATCTAAGAAAAATGATAATCTTTCTGCACCAATGACTAAGACCTTCTTACACTGGCCACTTCTGATCTGTGAGCTACCAAGCCCAATACCATAAAGAAAACCACTGCAGGCGGCATTGATATCAAACGCGGCACAACTTGCACCTATGTTTGCTTGCACCGTAGAGGCAATATTAGGGATCAAAGTATCTGGCGTAGCGGTTGCTAGAATTATCATATCTAGGTCGCTACCTTCAATACCTGCAGCTGCAAGTGCACGCTGAGCGGCGACTGATGCTAGTTCTGATGTATTGACATGACTAATATGACGCTGGCTTATACCTGTACGAGGTTTAATCCACTCATCGGAAGTCTCGATAAAAGTAGCAAGATCATGGTTGGTCAAAGTTGCAGGAGGCACACATTTGCCCCATCCCGTTATTGTTGCGTACTGCATTTAGGTATTCTCTCAAAATAAAAAGGCAGAACCTGAGGTCTGCCTTGTCAATCAGTATTAGTAAAGCTTAACAAGTCTTGTCACACTCAACAGTGAGCTATACCTCTTGTTGAGCAACTAATACTCTAATTGCTTCAGCTGCTTGGAGGATGTGGTCGCGTAAAAGTTTAACAGCGTTATCAACATCACCTTGCTTGCAGAGGTTAAGTAATTCTCTATGGTCTTTTTGGGCTTTAGGGATCCCGCTAGCCAAATAAAGTTCTAGTCGAACATATCTGTCACAGTTGGTATTAAGACCATGGACAACATCAATAGTATGAGGCTTGTCAGCGGCGCGGTATAAACAAATATGGAAGTGTGAGTTTAAGCCACTCCAGCTTTCAATTTGGTCTTTATCTTGAAAGGCAACATCCAGTGAATCTAAGATAGTTTCAGCTTCAGCAAAATGTTCTTCAGTCATATGAGGAATTGATTTAGCTAATAGATCGGTTTCAATCAGTGCTCTTAAATCAAATAGCTCGGTAACTTGAACGGCTGACAAAGTGGTTGCCGTCGCGCCTTTATGGGCTTCAAACTTAACTAATCCTTCAGCTTCTAATTGCAGCAATGCTTCTCGTACGGGGATCCTACTCACATTCATTTCGTCGGCAAGGGCGCTTTGGCGTAATGGCATGCCGGCTGCAATTTCTCCTGATAGGATTTTTTCCCTCAATACTTCTACAACTACTTGAGTGCGTGTTTTATGAACGATAGGAGTTATTCTGCTCATATATCCTGTTTTTATGTTAGTTGTTCAAGACGATTTTCTTAGATTACCGCTTAAATAAGTATAATGAAAGGGAAACAACTTGTTTCCCTGTACATAATTTGAAATGTTTAAAATGTGATGATATTAGCTTGGTCTTCTTTTAACCGGGATGGCAAAATAGACGTAGGCATGTTTTGGATACACAAAGGGCGTTCAAAGCGAGCTTTAGCTTGGCTACCAACAGAAGTCGTGCGGCTATCAGTGCTCGCTGGGTAAGGACCGCCATGGTTCATTGAATGACAAACTTCAACTCCTGTTGGCATTTGATTGAAGATAAGGCGGCCAACGTTGAATGAAACCGACTCGATCAATTGTGCATTTTCAGCTAGTTCAGTTTCAACCCCATGGATCGAAGCGGTTAATTGACCTTCCATCTGTTCTGCAATCAATTCCATCTGTGCTAAATCGTTACAAGCGACAACCACGGCGAATGGGCCAAATACTTCCTGTTGAAGTGTTCTAGAAGCCAGATAGTCGTCAGCTTCAATTCTTACTGCTGCAGGCCGTGTAAAGTGACTCGCTGTTGACGGCTGTCCTTGAGATATTAGTGAAACCGATTGATTGCTTAACAAAGCGTCGACTTGAGATTGGAACGTCGTTGCAATACCAACAGTGAGCATGCTTGCTGCTGACTCTAATGCAATTTTTTCAGCCATAGTTGCGAGGTAGCGGTTCAGTGCTTCTCCCTTTATAGCAACAACAACACCAGGGCTGGTACAGAACTGACCGTGCCCCATCATCATTGACTGTACTTGAGTCGTCGCTAAGCTTTCCGCTTGAGCCGTCAATAACTCGCCCAATAAAAATTGAGGGTTGATTGAGCCTAGCTCGCCATAAAATGGAATAGGTTCAGGTCTAGCGGCACAAATATCAGATAAAATGCGGCCGACTTTTAATGAACCTGTGAAGCCAACGGCTTTTATTGCACTATGGTTTACCAGTTGGGTTGAAGCTTGAGGTTCTGTCGCTTGAATAAGGTTAAAAACGCCAGCTGGCATATTGCTACGCGCTGCTGCACGGGCAATAGCTTTTGTCACTAATTCGCTAGTCGCTGCGTGAGCAGGATGACCTTTTACGACAACTGTACAACCTGCTGCGAGTGCAGAAGCTGTATCGCCGCCAGCAGTAGAAAATGCGAGCGGGAAGTTAGATGCGCCAAAAACAGCGACTGGGCCAATGGGTAATGTGCCTAAGCGCGTGTCTGGCTTTGGCAAAGGTTGTCTATCAGGGTTGGCATGATCAACAAGTACATTGTTGATTGGTGCTCTTAGTGTGCTGGAAAATAGTTTTAATTGTCCACACGTTCGGCCTGTTTCACCTTGTAGGCGTGCCATGGGGAGACCAGTTTCGACATGTGCGGTTTCCGTGATGGCAGTAATATCTATTTGAATCTCTTCTGCTATAGCGTCTAGAAAGTCAGCACGTTGTTCTTCTGAGGTACGTCTGTAAGATAAGAATGCTTGCTTTGCAGCATTAACCGCTGCGTCGACATTCTTGGTATTCGCCGAAGCAAATTGCCACTGGGTATTTTCATTTAGCACTGGGTTCATGCTATTAAATTGCAATGCTTCGTTTGTCCACTCGCCATTGATAAAGTGCTGGCCATTTATTGCAACGCTTGATTTGTCTGTCATATCTACTCCTGAGCTTGCTTGCTCAATAATTTAATGATTAATTACACAACCTGAAAGCCGAAGGCATATGGATCGTCATCGTCAATAGTGATGGCGTTGTTGCCCGTGATCCTTGCCCATCCTTTGATACTCG
The DNA here is from genome assembly GCF_041470405.1 of Shewanella sp. 10N.286.45.A1. Taxonomy (NCBI): domain Bacteria; kingdom Pseudomonadati; phylum Pseudomonadota; class Gammaproteobacteria; order Alteromonadales; family Shewanellaceae; genus Shewanella; species Shewanella sp. 10N.286.45.A1. The sequence goes on along the minus strand of NZ_JBFRMK010000330.1, from coordinate 4,160 downwards.
GCATAATGCCTGAAAACTCGCCGACTTCTGCTGCAGCTTCAATTCGGCCGACAAATTGGCTACCGATAATGCTTTCATGGGTATATTCGTCACCCACTTGCAATTGTCCTTTAGCATAAAGTTGTGCAAGTCTGGCACTGGTACCTGTTCCACATGGAGAGCGATCTATTGCCTTGTCGCCATAAAATACCGCATTGGCTCCGTCAGAACCTTCTGAGATAGTATCGCCGGTCCAAAGAACATGACTTACACCGCTCACAGTAGGGTCATTTGGGTGTACACAAGTGAGTTGTTCATGAGCTACCTGACGAACAATAGGGCTCCAACGTAAAATATCTGCAGCGGTCCAGTGACGTAGCCCCGGGAAATTTTCTTGGGGATCAACAATCACGTAGTAATTTCCGCCGTAAGAGACATCCACCTTTAGTGTACCTAAGCCTGGAATATCTAATATCTGGTCTTGATGAGCTAAATAGGCTGGGACGTTATAAATTTTTACCCAATCTATTTTGTTGTCTGTTGCTTGATAATCGATTTTTATTTGCCCTGCAGGAACATCAATGATGAGTTTACCGGGCGTTTTCGCAGTTAATAATCCAGACTCTATGGCAGCAGTTATGGTGCCTATGGTCCCATGACCACACATAGGTAAGCAGCCGCTTGTTTCAATAAATAGAATAGATGCGTCTGCATTATCTGAACATGGCGGGTAAAGGAAGGCCCCAGACATCATGTCGTGGCCTCTAGGCTCAAACATAAGTCCCTTGCGGATCCAATCATATTCACGAAGAAAATGTTGTCTTTTCTCGCTCATATTTGTACCTATAAGGTTTGGATGCCCACTGGTAACTAGCCTTACAGGGTTGCCGCAAGTATGTGCGTCAATGCAAAAGAAAGTGCCTTTTAGCATGTATTTAATTCCACTACTATAGTTATTGTGCTGAGCTCACTAAAAATGGGAGCAGCGCTTGGATATATGACTTATATATAGTCGATACTGTACTTTTCTAGATTAATACGAGTGCCACGTTATTGAACAATTACTTTCTCAACGTATGCTCTTTCCTTACCGATTAAAGCTAAGCGAGGTTTACGGACATTTTCGCTACCACGAGCTAAGCTTTGCTCTGCAGTATTTTCAATACAGCCACTCAAAACTAATATACGACCTTTAACTGTTTTAACAGTATTTTTGATAAAATCAGGCATCCTTTCTAGGCATAAAGATGCTTTCTCTCGGAACATGCCAAGAGCAATAATTCCGTCAATTCCATCTCTGATTAGATCTTCCAACATGCGAGCATTTGACTCGTAATTGATAGTCCTAACCTCATAAAACTGAGTCGAGATAACGGGTAAAACGCCTTGCCTGTTTACCTCCATATTTAAGCCTCTATCACTACATTTTTACGTTTGAAATTCTGCTTGATTGTGGGATATTGTATACGTGAGAGTAAAAAATAAAAGACCCTAAATTGCGATTTAGAGCAATAAAACCACACCTGAGGGATTGTATACAATATGCAATTGAAGTGAGGGGTAATGCTGATAATGACCGAAATTGATGTCAGTCCAGACCTGGCAAGCACTTATAGAGCATTAAAAACGATTGATGCACATACAGAAGGGGAGGCACTTCGAATTATCACCTTTGGTTGTCCTGAAATAAAAGGTGAAACTATTTAAAAAAAACGCAAATTTGTTGCTGAAAATTGGGATGTTTATCGCAAATTGCTAATGCACGAGCCACAGGGACATACAGATATGTATGGTGCACTGGTTACAGAACCTGTGACAGTTGGAGCCGATTTCGGTGTTTTATTTTTACACAATGGCTGTTATAGCTCTATGTGTGGCGATGGCATTTTAGCGCTTGTAAAAGTGATGTGTGAAACAGATAGTATTGTATTTAATAATCTTCCTCGAATAATAAACATCGATGCTCCAGCGGGGTTAATCACAGCAAAAGTTTACCGTGATCTTGTAGGCAAAGTTCAGGCTAGCTTTAAAAATGTGGATTCATGGGCGGAAGCAATAGGCTGTGAGGTCATGGTCAATGGTTTTAGATAGATAAGTTATGACATTGGCTTTGGTGGAGCGTATTACGCTTATGTTGATGCTGACGAATGTGACATAAGCTGTTCACCTGACAATGTGCCGCAGTTAATCGATATTGGAAGGCGCGTTAAGCACGCTGTTATAGCATCTCATCCGATTCATTATCCAAGTTGAGGAGGATTTTAGTTTCCTTTACGGAACAATTTTTACATCGAAAAAGTAACAAATAAACAAGCACATTCGCGACATGTGTGTATTTTTTGCAGATGGATAGGTGGATCGGTCGTCGACCGGCACTGGTGTCGCAGGAAGAATCGCGCTACTGCATGCAAAAGGAGAGGTTGAGCTGAACGACAAATTGATGATCGAAAGCATCGTTGATGGAGGAATGATTGTCAGTGCTAACTCGATATCTACATATTTTGGCAAAAATACTGTACTACCAGAAGTATCTGGAAGATAGTTTATTACAGAGAAACACGAGTTCTTTATTGACCCCGAGGATGTATTCTAAAATGGGTTTATGTTGCGTTAAGAACTGATTAAGAAGGAATTATTAATGAAAGAACATGACGGTAAGCATGGTGCTACGATAACGATTGTAGGAGCCGGTATTGTTGGGTTAGCTGCTGCCATTGAGCTCCAACGAAAAGGATTTGATGTCACTATTATAGATAAAGAAGGAGCAGGGGCTGGCGCTTCTAAGGGGAATGCTGGTCACTTTGCAACTGAACAGGTCTTTCCATTAGCTGATCCTAGCATTCTTCCCAAATTGCCGGGTATGCTTTTGGATCCTTTAGGGCCTTTTAGGATCCAACCTAAATACTTTGTCAAAGCCCTGCCATGGTTTATGCGGTTTTTAATCAATATGTTGCCTGGGCGACGAACTCAAAATACACGAGCGATAAAAGCACTTAACCGAAGTTCTATTGCGGCGATGAAGGAGCTAGTTAGCTTTTGTGATTGTGAGGCGTTACTGACCCTAAACGGCAGTTTACTTGTTTTTGAAAATACGCCTTTAGATGAAGTAAATAAAGAACTAACAGCATATGCGAACGCCGGCGTTGAAGTGCAATTACTTGATGGGACCCAAGTTAGGAAACTCGAGCCTTCTTTGAGTAAAACGATTACTCATGCTTTGTATTTCACCCACGTTGGCCATACTAGTGATCCTTATGATCTGTGTAAGGCTTTAGAGTTAAAGTTTATTTCGTTAGGTGGAAAGTTTGTAACGGAAGAACTTGTAAAAGTTGCTGTCGCTAAGAGCAGTTCAAGCATTCAGTTGGAGATGGTTACAGGCACCAGTAAGCAAATTAATAAACTGGTTATTGCAGCAGGCGCTTGGTCAAAACCCTTTGCTAAACAGTTAGGTCACAGGGTTCCATTAGAATCAGAGCGTGGATATCATCTAATGATGCCGCAATTAAGTAAGTTATCCCGTCCCGTAGCTTCTTATAACCGTAAGTTTATTATAACGCCTATGGCTGAGGGAACTCGGCTTGCGGGTACGGTGGAGTTCGGTGGTTTAAAGGCGCCTTTAGTTCCGGAAAGAGCTGATTGTTTGTTTGCTCATGGGAAAGCGCTATTACCGACACTGTTTGAAAGTGCAACAGTTACCGACGGTGAACGCTGGATGGGATTTCGCCCCTCTTTACCTGATAGTTTGCCTGTAATCGGTCGTAGCGATAAACAGTCAAATGTATTCTTTTCATTTGGTCATCAGCACTTAGGGTTAACGTGGTCTGCTTTGACAGCTAAGTTGTTGGCTCAAGAGGTGGCTGGAGAACAATCAAATATAGATCTACAACCTTATAGAATAGATAGATTTGATTAAGATGAATATAAAGGCTGCTGTCTAAAGTAGATAGCAGCTGTTCATTTTTAGGTTGTGATACATTATTAGTCAATTGGTTACTAAGCGGTGCATAAAGTATTCGGTTGGTGAGTCAATTGCTATCTATCTCTAAATAGGCATATAAAAATTTGAGTTCACAATATGTAGACAATAGGTAGAGAAGCAGTGATAAATAAAATAATTAATTACTTTAAAGGTGTACTTGAAACCCCTTGGATTTTACTCGACTGGGGCTGTAGACAATTCT
>NZ_JBFRMK010000329.1:0-3393 GCF_041470405.1 Shewanella sp. 10N.286.45.A1 | reverse complement strand
GCTCAAGCCTTGTACTAGAAGCATTATTCCTTACGGTAAAGAACCGAACAAAAACTAAGCTCGAAAGACCAACAGGCGCTAGTCACCAGCATCTTTTTATTGGGCGGGTTTCAGATATGAATTTTCGTTTACTGCTTTTATTACCGTTTATATTGCTACTGCAATCTTGCCAAGATGCACGGATGCCACTGTTATCATCAGGGGCTACCATTGTCGCTTTTGGGGATAGCTTAACTGCCGGTGTTGGAGCTAGCAAAGGGGCTGATTATCCCGCTCAGCTCGCTCAGATGAGTCACTTGACGGTTATCAATGCCGGTATATCTGGAGAAACAACCAGTAAAGGGCTAAAGAGATTACCAGGGATATTAGCGAAACATTCTCCCGAGCTGCTTATTTTACTTGAAGGGGGCAATGATTTTCTAAGAAACCATCCTCTGGCTGAGACTAAACGTAATTTGGCAGCAATGATAGAACTGGCGCAATCTCAAGGAGCCACTGTGCTGTTGATTGCGGTGCCAAAGAAAAGCCTATTTCTTACTCCTTCACCTATCTATGCAGAATTAGCGCAGGAATATCAGCTGGTCTTATTGGAAGAAACGCTTAGTGAGCTGCTAGGCAGCCCAAGTAAAAAGTCCGACACCATCCACCTGAATGACAGTGGTTACCGAGTATTAGCTGAAGCTATTAATCACCATATCGACAGCACTTAACTTGAACTCGATATAGCGATATTGACTGTTATCAGCTGAAAAATAGCCAAAATAGTGAACTGGATCCTTAGTTGCTGGATTAGAAATGCAATTAAGCCCATGAACTCACTAATTATTAGGGCTTACTTAGCTCATTTTCTGGGATTTCTGCCTTTGACACAGTCTTTATTTGGATTGTTATTGGAATCACAGATTTATTCACTAAACTAAATTTAATGCGCAATAAATGGCTAAAACTTGCTAAGCTAGGGGCAGAGAGCTTGGCTCCAAATGCTGATCGTTAAGAGCCCTTGGCTGATTGAGCATATATATATAAATATAATAAAAGGTTTAACGTTTCAAATGACAGATCTTGAGCAGCAGGTATTTACTCAAGTACGCGCTATTATCGGCAATGAAGAGCAGGTAATTGGTCGTAGAGGGATACTTATCCCGTTAAAAAAAGCCATCATAGCCGATGGTGATATTCGAAATGTCATTGACATAGTCTCGACAGATCCCGCGCTATCAGCTCACCTATTGTGGCGCAGTAGCACGGCAAATCAAATTTCGGCGCAATCGAATAAGAATCGTTCATTGAAGGATGCTTTAGTCAGGCTTGGACAGGTGAATATTTACCGCTATGCGTTTACTTTTTATTTGAAAGAAAGACTCGATGAGTTGAAAGAGCCTTATAAAAAGCTAGTTCACGGTTACTGGGCATTAACAGAAGCTGTAGCAACAGATGCGGTCGATACACTGTACAAAATGGATAGTTTTGATATCAGCCCTGATGAAGTGCAAACACTGGCGCTATTTAGTGTTTTTGGAGACATCATCGCACTGACTGCTTTTGCATACCTAAATAGTGAAACGGAAAAGCCTTATTCACTTAGTGTGCTTAAAGGTATTCTTGAAAATCAGCAGCAAACACTGACGATGGAAGCTTTTGAGTCTTTAGGGTTAGATGATGAGCTACGTGATGAATTTTTGATTGCGCATAATTTGCGACAAACTCATAACGCAGCGTCGCCAGGTTTAGTACTTAGACGAACACTAGCTAAACGAAACCTCCTATTAAGACCACTATAGAGTTAATATAAAGCCTGCATTTAGCAGGCTTTTTTATATCGATTGATTGGTGAGCAAGTCGTTCTATTTGAGCTTTTGCTTTTCAATCCCTTCTTTAGCAACCATTTCTAACCAATGCTGGGCTAAACGAGCATTTGAACCGTTTCTGCGGTAGGCGCCAAACAGTGGTCTTCTAAGTCCATCAGGCCCTAGCTTAATACTGACTAGATTTAGACCGTGGCTTTCACTGATTGACCAATTAGGTAATGCAGCTATGCCGTCTTTACAGGCAATACGTTGCAACAGCATCATGGTGAGATCACACTTAATTACAGCGCCGGCTTGAATACCCGCTGGCTCCATGAAGTGGCGATAAATATCTAAACGCTCTAACGATACTGGGTAGCTTAAAATTGGCAGGTTTTCGAGCTGTTTTGGGGTTACAAATTTTTCATTGGCAAGCGGGTGATCACTGGCCACAACGAGGCGTACTTCAAAGTCAAAAAGATGTTGATAAGCGATAGCTTGCCCTGGAACAGGATCTGACGTTAGCACTACATCTAGCTCGCCCAACTCAAGAGCATTCAGAGAGTCAAATAGATGGCGGCTAGAAAGGTCAAGATCTGCTTGGGGATATTCTTGTCTAAATTGCTCCATAACTGGCATTAGCCAGCGGAAACAACTGTGGCATTCAATTCCCACTCCAAGCTTATTATCACCCTTTTCAAGACCTTTTTTTAGGTCAAACTCAGTCTCTATAACCTTAGGTAAAATGTCTTCAGCAAGGTTTAACAATCTTGAACCTTCTTGAGTGAAAGATAGCGGCTTACTCTTTCGCACAAAAATAGCTGAATTAATCCTAGTTTCAAGTTCCTTGATCTGATGAGAAAGTGCCGATTGTGTGACAAAGCGCTTTTTCGCAGCACCTGCGAGACTTCCGCTTTCCTTTAAGGCGACTAATGTACGTAAATGTCTAAGCTCTATCATTTTATCCTCACATGAAGTTTTCTCATGTTGCTCTTGAATTCGTTTTTATTGCGATGAAATAGACTAACACAGTGAACGTCTGGACGTCCAGAAGTCCGCTATTGCAAATTGAGACAACATTTTCCATAAGGGGGGGTGTCTGAATTTTATTCATCTTAACACTAAAGGATATACAATATGCAATTAATTAGTGCAGGTTTCTTTCAAAACGATCATTTGGCTAATTAGAAGCTTACGGTGTATAGGTATTGTTTTAGATGGCTTGCACGTGATTAAGCTATTGATTTTAATGGTTGTTTGTGTCGGCGGTGTCGGTGTGGGAAAGTGGGTTTTGAGGGGGATTTTCTCTTTGTAAAAGATTCTGCATATTATGAGCAAACATTTAGTTTACGTGCAACTTTGGACGGAATTCTCACTTGGCATGCTAGAAAAATAGTATCGATCTCGTCGTTTTAGCTAGATTGACCTGGAGCCTAATCACTTTAGGTAACGCTGGATAGCTGGAAAAGCGATCTATAATGTTGACGTAGGAGATCACTATCTTGCTCTAAGGTTAGCTAAAACCAGAAAATCGATAGAAGCTGTTGAAGCAAAGTCCGTGAAAGCTAATGTTATACCAATTGCATAAAAAGTTTGACCATTCAGC
>NZ_JBFRMK010000328.1:0-4358 GCF_041470405.1 Shewanella sp. 10N.286.45.A1 | reverse complement strand
CATTTCAATTTAATCTGTAATCAAGTTCTTGCTTAGTTCGCTTCCCCTTGACTACGGAATGGCATTCTACCGATTTACTCTGCATAGTCAATCGAGAAAAATGCTTTTTATAACTGTTTGACGTTAAAAGCATCAAAGATAACGTTTTTTGTTCTTATTGATCGTTAGTTGCACAATATCAATGCCCTGCTTTGTTATTAAGTGCTTCTAAATAATACTAGCGTGCAAAATTGTTGTTCTGGTAAAGACACACATACTCAAATAGTGTGTGCAATTTTATTTATATGATTTCAAAATCGCTGCTTTTATCGGGCGGAATGGTTTCAACATTCTGCTAAACGACTTTGAGCGTGCGGGATCCAATATTGTCCCTTTGTAATGCTGGCAATTTCATGTCGGTCATAGAGCTATGCAGGAGGCCTAGGGCTGTTGTACTCCATTGAGTGACTCAACTGACCTAAACTAACTATGAGCTTGCTAAGGATTCTCTTGACGAACTAAGCCACTATTGAAAACTTAACTTAGCGGAAAATAAAAAACGCCTCTATAAAGAGGCGTTTTTAAAAGTATTAACTCTAACCAGATTTAACCAAGTGGTAATGACTGGTAGTTAAGACCCAACATTTTTTGCATCACGCCAACGACCTGGCAGCTATAGCCAAATTCATTGTCGTACCAAACATAAAGAATAGTACGGTTACCGTCAGCAATAGTTGCTTGAGAATCAACAACACCTGCATAGCGAGAACCAACCAAATCACTAGACACGATCTCTGTAGACTCAGTAAAGTCGATTTGATTTTGCAGTTCAGACTGCAGCGCCATATCTTTTAGGTATTCATTCATCTCATGCTTATTAGTTTCACCATTAAGGTTTAAGCTAATAATTGCCATTGAAACGTTTGGCGTAGGAACGCGAATCGCATTACCTGTTAACTTACCTTCAAGCACTGGTAATGCTTTAGAAACGGCTTTAGCTGCGCCAGTTTCAGTAATTACCATGTTTAAAGGCGCACTACGACCGCGACGATCAGCAGAGTGGTAGTTATCGATAAGGTTTTGGTCATTGGTGTAAGAGTGAATAGTCTCTACGTGACCATTAACAATGCCATATTTATCATTAACCGCTTTAAGTACCGGAGTAATGGCGTTAGTAGTACAGCTTGCTGCAGATACAATCGTATCTTCGTCAAGAATGTCAGACTCGTTAACACCATAAACGATGTTCTTAATTGCGCCTTTTGCTGGAGCAGTTAACAGTACTTTAGTTGCGCCCTTTGATTTAAGGTGCAGCCCAAGTCCAGCTTCATCTTTCCATATACCCGTGTTATCTACCACTAGTGCGTTAGATATACCGTACTTTGTGTAATCAACTTCATCTGGAGAGTTTGCGTAGATGACTTGAATATAAGTACCGTTAGCAATGATTGCATTGTTCTCTTCGTCAACTTCTACAGAACCATTGAATGGTCCATGCACTGAGTCACGACGAAGTAGGCTTGCACGTTTTTCTAGGTCGCCCTTACGGCCGCCACGAAGTACGATAGCACGCAGTCTAAGCTTGTTGCTCACACCCGTTCTTTCAATTAACAAGCGAGCTAGAAGACGTCCGATACGGCCAAAACCGTAAAGAACAACATCTCTTGCTTCTTCAGTATCTTCTTGAGTGATTGCGGCTGACAATTCGCTGCTCATATAAGCTTCGATTTGGCTCGCGTCTTTATATTCACGCCAGTAATTAACAGCCAGCTTACCAATATCAACTTTGCACTGTTTTACCGCTAACTTGCTTAAAGCTTCGATAAATGGAAAGCTTTCACGTAGTCTTAGTTTGTCACCGACATGACGGCGCACTAAACGGTGTGATTTAATGATTTCGATGGTAGAAGCGTTAAGTAAAGGTTTACCGTATACGACAACCTCTACACCTTGGTTACGATATAATTTACCAAGTAAAGGCTGCATAGCCTCTGCCATTTCGAAACGTTCTTGCCAGCTTTGTAGGTGTTTATCAGCGCTCATTAACAGATCCTTTATCTCACTTTTCTGATTTTCTATCAGAAATGTTTGAGTAACAAAAAGAAAAGACCAATAATCTAGGTTATGTAGGGTGTCTTTCCCCGTTTGGTCGGCGCTATTGTAATGAAAACTGGCCTTTCAGGCTAGTCAGATATTTTATATAACGATGTAATTTAATTAGATAAAAATGCGCATGGAGCCTATTTTGAGTAGAAAATTTGTAATGTTTACATCACTTCTTGGAATTACGGCCTTTATTGGACTATTTGGCTGCGAACCGACCTCAAATACGCAGAAGATCTGTAACAAAAATCCTGAACTTTGTTCAGATCTACACAAAGATAGTTGGTGTAGATTCGAAAAAGGCGACCTAATTCGCAATCGATACCTATTAAAGATGACAGAACAGCCGACAGGCGAGCAGTTATTCGACCAATTATTGTACTTAGAAGATTACAATAAATGTATTGAACTCGCTGCAGGCGTACAGCATATTTTGCATCCAGAGCGCACTAACGATCGTGCCCGAGCCTTTGGCTTAAGCTCGCAAACATTGGCACAGTTACAGGAAACAACCAAAAACAGTCTGGATCCACATTTGGCCTATTACCATTGGTCTAGGTTTAACGATACAGAAGCTGGCAAAGTGCTCTTTGCCGCTGAAAAAAATGGATTGATTAAAGATTTTAGACTTAAAGCACAGCTCGCAGCCCATTTTTTGAAAAGCAATCCGAACAAAGCTAAACGGTTGTACGCGGCAACGCTATCTAGCGCCGACAAAGATTCATTTGACCCAGATTGGTTGTTAGCTTTAGCTACCCTCTATAGAAATGAACATCGTCCCGAGATGCATTACTTACTGTCAAAAACCAATATCATCATGACAGATGCTAATTTTGTTGAGGAACAGATGTTAGCGATGATCCAAGGTAATAAAATATTGCAGGAAAAGTTAGATAAAGAAGCTGAAAATTTGGCTAATGTACTAGAATCTGGAATGTATGCTCAAAGTAAGCTAAAAATCGTCTTGGAGCAGGACTTAGATCAAGCAATTAATTAATAAGGCTCGTGTAATTTGTATTCGGCAATATGTTTGCCAACTTACAATAATTTTCTTCATTTAGTAGAAAAATAGCCCAATACGCGATCCATGTAAAAAAATTACCTAATTTGTTAAGGGAATCGCCGCTATTTGGACGATATTGCTTGACGGTAGCTGTCAGTTTGGTAATTTTACTACCAGATTCTATTTAAACTTTTACCTGAGGGATATGAGATGACTATCCGAGTTGCAATTAACGGCTATGGCCGTATCGGCCGCAATGTTCTACGTGCTCTATATGAAAGCGAAAAGAACTACCCTATCAAGATTGTTGCGTTAAATGATCTAGGCGACGCTTCAATCAACGCTCACCTAACAAAATATGATTCTGTTCACGGACGCTTTAATGCAAAAGTAGAACACGCTGATGATGCTATTTTTGTTAACGAAGATAAGATCCTTACATTCCAAGAACGTGACCCATCGAAACTTCCATGGGATGAGCTAGACGTAGACGTTGTTTTCGAATGTACAGGTATTTTCACTTCTAAAGAGTCTGTACAACCACACTTAACAGCCGGCGCAAAGAAAGTAATCATCTCTGCACCAGGTAAAAATGTTGATGCAACGGTTGTTTACGGTGTTAACAATGACGAAATTACTAGCGATATGACTGTAATTTCTAATGCTTCTTGTACAACTAACTGTTTAGCACCATTTGCTAAGCCGCTAAATGACGAGATTGGTATTGAATCAGGTCTAATGACAACGATTCATGCTTACACCAACGATCAGCGTTTATCAGACGTTTACCACACAGATTTACGCCGCGCTCGTGCAGCTGCAATGTCAATGATCCCAACACGCACAGGCGCAGCTGCTGCAGTTGGCTTAGTTGTCCCAGAACTTGCTGGCAAGTTTGATGGTTTAGCAGTACGTGTACCAACAGTAAACGTATCACTTGTTGATCTTTCTTTCGTAGCCGCTCGTGATACCACGGTTGAAGAGATTAACGCTATCATTGAAAAAGCAGCGTCTGTTGCTCCACTAAGTGAAGTGCTAGCTGTAAACCATGAACCTTTGGTTTCTATCGACTTTAACCATAACCCATACTCTTCAAACTTTGATGCGACTCAAACTCGCGTTAATGGTCGTCTAGTTAAAGTTATGGCTTGGTATGATAACGAATGGGGTTTCAGTAACCGCATGCTAGACAACGCTGTTGCGTTAATGTCTGCAAAGTAATTAGCTAACTGCTTAGATTTAAAAGCCCAGCAATGCTGTAATGCCGGTCAGT
>NZ_JBFRMK010000327.1:0-265 GCF_041470405.1 Shewanella sp. 10N.286.45.A1 | reverse complement strand
ATCCCCAAGGGCATTGCGACCGCATCTTTACTCAGCCAAATCATCACCAGCAAATACCAATATGGCTTGCCTCTATATCGCCAAGAAAGCATGTTTGAGCAATACGGCATCGAGATGAGCCGTAAAACCATGGCCGACTGGATGATGAAGTGCAGTGACTTACTTCAACCCCTTTATGATAGGTTGCGTGCAGTATTGCTTGAACAGGCCGTTATCCAAGCTGATGAAACCACACTCAATGTGCTTAAAGAAGAAAAGGCAACCT
>NZ_JBFRMK010000326.1:0-341 GCF_041470405.1 Shewanella sp. 10N.286.45.A1 | reverse complement strand
GCCACCGTGACCATTACCGTCAATGACGTTAACGATGCGCCTGAAACCGCGGATCTCACTGCCAGTGGCGATGAAGATGCGACCAGCATTGCCATCCCACAACTTTCTGGCTCTGACAGCGACGGCACCATCGCCAGCTTTGTGATCGACACGCTACCCGCTAACGGCACCTTATACCTCAATGGCCAAGTCATTGCTGCCGGAACCACGGTCTCAGTGGCTGATGCCGCTAACCTCACCTTCGTACCGACGGCTGACTGGAACGGTGATACTCGCTTTACTTATCATGCGGTGGATAATGACGGCCTAGCAGATGCAACACCTGCCACCGTGACCATTAC
>NZ_JBFRMK010000325.1:0-1198 GCF_041470405.1 Shewanella sp. 10N.286.45.A1 | reverse complement strand
AAAGACTGAGGGGCTCTGAGCTGGTCAAATGCTTAATGTAATTAGTATTATCCCCCCATTAAATCCTTGCAGCATTTAATCAATCTATTAGAGGTCAATATCCATCAAAATCAGCGTTTCATTGCTAGGTATCGTAGGTAGAATAAAAGCCATCAAGTGAGCTAAGTTTACTGCTTGAGAAATGAAAAATCGTTTAAGCTTGTAGTAATGGTAAAACGATCCTTGTTTTTGAGTCATGGCATTCGATGAGGCTTAATTGTGTGAATAGACTTCGTAGCAACAGCGCCTTTCTGTGGTTAAGCGTGATCCTTTTGTTGGCAAGTTCAACTGTATTCGCTAACCCATGGGAGCGAGTCAATAGCCCTGTTAACGGCGATGCCGCCGCTGTCGGTAGCTATGCCAATGGCTGCTTAGCCGGAGGCGAAGCACTGCCTTTGTCAGGCGTTGGTTTTCAAGTTATTCGTACTGAACGGCAGCGTTACTTTGGTCATCCGCAGCTTATTTCTTTTATCAACGATTACAGCAATAAACTACAGCAATATCAGCCATCTAATTTGCTAATTGCTGATATGTCTATGCCACGAGGTGGCAACTTTACTCATGGTCATTCCAGCCACCAAATTGGGCTAGATGTTGATATTTGGCTTAAGTTGACTGAGCAACCGTTAACGCTAAAGCAGCGTGCTCAACCAGAGCCATTTGATATTGTTAATTCCAAGCAGTTCAGCCTTGATAGTAAGCAGTGGCAGCCGCAGCATACCCGTATGTTGCAATTGGCTGCCAAGGATCACCGTGTTGCGCGTATTTTTGTCAGTCCAGTGATTAAGCAGCATCTATGTGACATGAAACTTGTCGATGATGCTTGGCTTAATAAAGTGCGACCTTGGTGGGGGCATACTTATCATATGCACGTCAGATTGCACTGCCCAAAAGATGACGCGAGCTGTATTAACCAGGCTGCTATCCCTAAGGGCAATGGTTGTAATGAACTTAGTTGGTGGAAGCAACAATACACTCTGCCCAAACTGAAGCCGAAAAGTAAACCGAACAGTAAGCCAGCTAAAAAGAAAGAGAAAACAAAGCCAAAGCGGTGTGAGCAGATCCTGAGTTCTTAATACTCATATTGAATATAAAAAGCCCTGCACCGATTAGATGCAGGGCTTATTGACCGCGTCACTACTATACCCGTGCTACCTGA
>NZ_JBFRMK010000324.1:0-7517 GCF_041470405.1 Shewanella sp. 10N.286.45.A1 | reverse complement strand
CTGAGGGGCTCTGAACTGGTCAAATACTTAATGCAATTGGTATTAGAAAGGAACTCTAGGTGGTCTGGTAAATATGCACATCGCGTTGTGGGAACGGAATGCTAATGCCTTCAGCGTCAAAGCGCATTTTCACTTCGCGGGTAATATCCCAATAGACATCCCAGTAGTCGATTGGTCTTACCCAAGGGCGTACTATAAAGTCGACAGATGATTCGCCTAATACATGTAACCTAATCAAAGGCTCAGGGTCTTTAAGTACTTTAGGGTGTGCCATTACAATCTCATTAAGCACCTTTTCGGCATGCTCGATGTTATCGCCATAGCCAATACCAAAGGTCAAATCAACGCGGCGCTGATGCTCCACGGTGATGTTGTTGATGGTATCACCCCAGATCTTGTTGTTTGGAATGATGAGTCGTTGGTTATCTAAGGTTTTAATTGTGGTCGATACCAAGCTCATATGGCTGACGCGTCCAGTAACACCTGCCGCATTAATCAAGTCGTCAACGTCAAATGGACGATAGATTAGGATCATCATGCCTGACGCGAAGTTAGATAGGGTATCTTGCAACGCGAAACCAATAATCACACCAGCAATACCAAAACCTGCCAACAGTGGGGCAAGCTCGAAGCCAAGCTGTGACAAACCGATCAATAAGCCTAACGCAAAGACCACTTTGCCTACCATAGAGACAAAGAAATCTTGCAGCAATAAGCTAAATTTAAGCTTAGAGTTGCTCACCGTTTTCTGTACGACACGTTTAACAATTTTGCCAACTAGACTGGATAAGAACAAAATCAAACTGAAAATAATGAGCTTAAATACTACACTTGCGCCGTTTTCCAATGCTTGGGTTTTAGCAATAGACATCCATTCACTGAGTAGGCTACTGGCAACATCGAAATTAAGGACATCTTGAGTAATATCACCAGAGATACTAAACAGAGTCTGTTTGTACATGGCGGTATCTTGACCCAATTGATCAAGCAGCCCTATCGCAATCGATAGACTTGCAGAGCTTTGATCAAGGCGTTCTTTAAGTTCAACCACTATGGCGGTTTGGTCACTGCTGACATCTTTGCCTGCTACGGTTACATCTGCAACGGCTTGCACTAAGCGTGATTGATTATAATGGACAAAGCTATCTAAATCGTCTGCTCTAGTGATGAGGGCACTAATGAATTGCTGGTTCTTATCCGCTACATCGACACCCGCTAGCATTGCCCAATCAATCAGTTGTTTTTCTGCAGCATAAAGTTTGTCTTGCTCACGTTGGATATGAACCAATTGCAACATGATTTTACGATCATTGTCCGCACCAACTTGACTCATTAAGGTTTTCTTTTGCTCGTTAAAGTAGTCTTCAACTAAGTTAGTAAACGCAAGCTGTTTAACAATATAGGGTTTTAATAGCTCTAAATTTGGTGTGGTTGCTTCAATCTGCCCTTTGAGTTTTTCCTGTAGTAAGGTGGCATTGCGGCTAATGCGATATTCAAGAAAAGATTTTATCTCGCCCTTAGTCCCTATTAGCACCTTAGCATCGCTATCAATAGCGCTTTGAATTTTGTTTAGCTCAGTTAAGAGCGACTCATCATTTGCAGATATGATTGAGGAGAAAAAGCATAAGCTGATCAAGATCAGTTGGGTCAGCAGTCTTTGCATCTGTAAACATCCATCAGTTCCCTAAAGTAATAATATTATACCAATTATATTAAATAGGTAATCAATTCAGGCGTGTTAATGAAATTTAGCCTAATAGACTTTTTGTTAACGGTAGCGACTAAAATACTGTTATCGATTAGTGCGGCTGAATTGGTAGCAATAATAAGCAAAATAAAGCCCTGAGTGAGTGGCTAATCTGTTAGAATTAGCCGCCGATTTATAGCCCACACTGATTCTTAATTAGCGTCGTTATCCATGTCACTAATTTAACTAATGATAGAGAGAAACTGCTTTGATATGTGCCCATTGTTCTAAGTCTTTCGCGATCGACAAAATAGTCAACCAAAGGGGAAAAGGCTTAAACGGAGAGATCCAGTGCCCGCTTTGTGACGCGTGGTTAGGAAAGAGTGCGCCTATGGCCAGAGTAAAAATGGCGGGTTTCTATATTGGATTTATGGCAATAGTGTGGGGATATTTCGACGAAAGCATTCGCAATATCTGTATTCCAGTGGCGATATTTGCGGTGATGTTATTGCTGGTGAGTCATATGATGGATCATATGAAAGTTACCGAGGCACCAGAGCAAGTTGATAACAGTGAAGAGCGGCAGAAGTATCGTTAATGGCTATGTGGCTCAATCAATAGAGCTAGCACTGTGAGTGTTAAAGTGCTAACTCTGTGATGGCGAAGTGTTAGTCGATAACTTGCACTTGCGCTTCGAGTGCAGCTTCAACGTAATAAATTCCGCCAAGTACCACAATAAAAAATAGCGATGTCAGAATAAGAAATTTTAAGTTTGAGCGAAGAAGTTCAAGCATGATATTTGCGCCTTATTAATAAATAAACTCTTGTTTCATATCACTATGAATGCATTTTACTGCAGTTATATTAGCTGTATGAGCTTAAGACAGTATTAATTGTCATTCAAGTTTAAGTGATATATATCACAAACAGTTTGTAACGTTTTCTACCTCACAACGCTTGACTTAAACCGCGAAGTTAATAAAATTGGCGGGTTTTTTAACAAACAAGGTTAACACTTTGATTCGAATGAGTAGCGTAAAGCAGAAACTCGCAATAGGGCTTATTGCCGTATTCTTGTGCCTGTCATTTGCAGCGTCCGCTCATGATCTGAGTCATTTGGATGATGGCGCTCAAAACCATTGTACTCTGTGTTATCACCAACACCATGTCAATAAACTGCTGCCGAGCTTTGAAATTCATATCGCGGTAGAACGTCAGTTTTTTGAGAGCCAAGAGTACATCCTGCCCATTTTTAATTCACTTCATGTGAATTTCTTCAATAGCCGCGCTCCCCCTTTTACAGTCTAGTTACTCACAATAAAAAATAACTAAAAATTAAATTAAGTATTCCCATTGGGAAGACTTTGCTTAGCTGTATTTCGGAGACAAAATGACTATTTCTACTATGCGCCTTACTGGTGTTGCCGCTGCATGTGCACTTATTTCAATCAACGCTTATGCGGAAGATTCAAGCTTGACTAACCCTGCTATTAGCGCAGTACTTGATGGTTACTATCAAAGTGCCGAACGTCCAATGAGTGAGCGTGTTGAAGGGTTTGGTTTAGGTCACACAGAGTTGGCAATGAGTGCCAATATCGATGATATGTTCTATGGCAAATTGACCGCAGTGGTTGAGATGCATGACGGCGAAACAGAGCTTGGGCTTGAAGAAGCATTTATTCAGACGATGGCAATGCCATATGGCCTATCAATGAGAGCGGGTCGTTTCTTATCAGATATTGGTTACCTGAATAACCAACATGTACACACTGATGCGTTCTCAGACCGACCTGCTGTATACCGCGCTTTCCTAGGTAGCCATTACTTTGATGACGGCCTAAGAGTGAGTTATGTTGCTCCAACCGATCTTTATTGGACTATGGGAGCTGAAGCGTTTAAAGGCGACAGCATGCAAGCCGAAGATGAACATGGCGAACGCGATTACAAAACCATTGGTGTTTATACCGCATTTACCAAAATTGGTGGCGATGTTGGCCAAAACGGTTCATGGCAGGCGGGTTTAAGCTATTTACGTAATGAAAATGGTCGAATGACAGCTGAAGAACATGATGATCACGATGATCATGCAGCCGTTCAAGATGAACATGAACATGAGCATAGCCATAGCGCGCAGTACACAGGTGAAAATACTTACGTAGCAGACTTTGTCTACAAATGGGCACCAAACGGTAACTATAAATATCAGCACCTTACGCTAAGCGGCGAGTACTTCAGAGTGACTGACTTTAAAGCGCTAGAGGAAGAACATGACGATCATGACGAACATGACGAACATGGTCACGATGATTCAAGTAAAGACTACCAAGATGGTTGGTACTTAAGTGGCGTGTACCAGTTCTCTCCTAAATGGTCTGCTGGTGTACGTTATGGTCAAGTAGATACTCAATTAATGCATGATGACCATTTTGACCCACAAAAGCTGAAAGAGACTGAAGTTAGCTTGGCATGGCATCACAGTCATTTCTCTACAGTACGCTTGCAGTACACCAACCAGCAAGGTACTAACTTTGAGGGTATAGAAGACGATAACGTTATAACTCTTCAATATGTTATGACTTTGGGGGCTCACGGTGCGCATCAATTCTAAGCAGTTTTTAACGAGAGGGCTAAAGGCCCTCACATTAACCTTGGCATTGGGTACTGCAAACAGTGCCGTCGCTGGGCTTAATATTTTTGCCTGCGAGCCTGAGTATGCTGCATTAGCAAAGGAGCTTGCTCCTGATGCGCGGATCTACTCAGCCACAACGGCAATGCAAGATCCTCATCAGGTACAAGCTAGACCAAGTCTGATCGCTAAAATGCGTCAAGCAGATTTAGCTGTATGCGCCGGTGCGGATCTTGAAATTGGCTGGCTACCTATGCTGCAGATGAAATCTGCGAATGCGAAAGTGCGTTCTACTGATCAAGGGTTGTTCTTTGCTGCTGAGCAAATTGATACACTCGATCAAATGAGTTCAGTCGACCGTTCAATGGGAGATGTTCATGCTAAAGGTAATCCACATCTGCATTTCGATCCAAGACGTTTGTTGGGGGTTGCAGAAGCATTAACGCAGAAGCTCGCTCAAGTTAATCCGGATTCTGCTGCTGAATACAAAGCTAACTTGACTCGTTTTAGCGAACGTTGGAATCAAGCTATTCCTCGCTGGGAAGAGAAAGCTAAGCCATTACAGGGCAAAAAGGTTATTGCTTACCATTCAAGCTTTAAATACCTGTATAGCTGGCTAGGCTTGGAGCAAGTTGCCGACCTTGAGCCAAAACCAGGTATTCCGCCAAGTAGCTCTCATCTAGCAGGTTTGTTAGATCGTGCTAAGCAGGGCGACATTTTAGCTATTATCATCGCTTCATATCAAAGTGAACGCGGTGCTGACTGGCTAGGCGAACGCGCAGAACTGCCCGTTATCGTATTGCCTATGTCTGTAGGTGGTAACGATGACAGCGTTGACCTGTTTAGCTTGTACGATAGTGCAATCGATCTGTTGTTGGCCGCTCAGTAGTCTGTAATGAGCGGGGTGCAGGAGGGCACAGACTATGCTTTTATAGTCAGTGCCCTTTTGCAGTTTTGAATACTTAACCAGAGTTAATGCTTATGTTTGATCTGGATCTATTATCGATTTTGCTACCCGCATTTGTCGCCGGAATGCTCGTATTGTCTACCCATGTAGTACTTGGGCAGCAAGTGTTAAAGCGTGGCATCATATTTATCGATCTTGCCATTGCCCAAGTGGCTGCCTTAGGCGCTATTGTGGGTCATATGAACCACGATATTGAAGCGCTTCCTTTCTCTCATATCTGGATGCCTGCACTGTTCGCAATTGCCGGCGCTGCTTTTATTGCTTGGCTGTCTAAGAGAATGGCGGATGAACTAGAAGCTATTATTGGTTGCTTCTACGTACTAGCTGCAGTTGCTGCTATGTTGCTGTTATCGAATGACCCACATGGGGCTGAGATGCTTAAGCAGTTAATGTCTGGGCAGATCCTTTGGGTTAGCTGGAGTCAATTAATGCTGCCAGCAATACTATATGCAGCCATATTGGTGTTATTACTAGTTAAACCACAAATTCTTTCTGGCCGTGGCTTCTACCTAATTTTTGCCATTGTAATAACCCTTTCTGTCGAGCTGGTTGGCGTGTATTTGGTCTTTAGCTCTTTGATTCTACCGGCTCTTGCCGTTAATCATTATACCGGACGATTTAAAGTTGGTTGGGCATACTTAGTGGGTCTATTTGGTTATATTGCTGGTTTAGTTTTATCAGCAACATTTGATTTACCTAGTGGCGCTGCAATCGTTGCTACCCTAGCGGTAAGTGCAATTGCCTTTAGACTTGTTCTGCATTTTACGGGGAAGTCGAAAGTTATCGCAACTGAGGTCTGACCTTGCCGGAGTGGGATATAGGCTAGAATTCCCGGTGTTTAATGTGTGCGCTAGATTAAAGTTAGCTTAAGTTGCATGCGCTAAAGTAGCTAAATCACGCTACTGTATAGCTTGAGTTCAGGCTACAGGTGTAAACTAAACATTGAGTCGCCAGAGCTTACTGCTATACTGGCGCCAATTAAATCGCGGGAGATTGTAGTGCTGTTAATCCTTAGGTGTTTGATTTTATCTGTCATGCTAATTTTAGCCTTTATTATCGGTGGCTTAGCTTGCATTTTACGACCACGTCACCGTGATAATGTGCATATGTTTGCCAAGATCTTCTCTTGGGCAGCTCCAGTTCTTGGTATTAAGGTCATTGTTCGCAATTCTAAAGGCGAAAGTGAAGAGCCTTGTGTTTTCCTTGCGAATCACCAAAATAACTTCGATATGTTTACCCATACCGCAGTGGTTCCTAAAGGTACGGTAAGTTTAGGTAAGAAAAGCCTTGCTTGGATGCCACTGTTTGGCCAGATTTACTGGTTATCAGGTAACATATTGATTGATCGTAAAAATCGCAGTAAAGCGTTTGATACCATGGCTGAAACAGCCAGGAAGATTAAAGATAAGTGCTTATCGGTGTGGATTTTCCCTGAAGGGACTCGCTCTCGTGGTAAAGGCTTACTGCCTTTCAAAGCTGGTGCCTTTTATACCGCAATTGCTGCAGGTGTTCCTATGGTGCCCGTATTGGCATCTAACCAAGGGCATATAAAACTAAACCGTTGGAACAATGGTGTGGTTATTATTGAGATGATGGAGCCTATCGAAACTAAAGGTTTTGATAAGACACAAGTGAAAGAGCTTTCTAAGCGTATTCATAGCATGATGTCAGAAAAGTTATCACAGTTGAATCAAGAAGCTTCTGCATTAATGACTAAAGCGGTATAATCTTCGCGAAATTTTTGAGGAGCTACTGATGTCTATAGAACGCCTGTTAAACGAACAGAAAGCTGAGAACCGTGAAATCGTCGAAGCGATCCTTGCTGATGGTTCACTACCAGATGCTGATTACACCATTGAGCATCACTTCTCATCGACCAATTTTGATCGCTTAGAAAAGGCCGCTGTAGACGCCTTCAAATTGGGTTTTGAAGTCAATGATGCAGAAGAGATGGAGCTTGAAGATGGCTCGGTTATTATCTGTTTTGATGCTGTTGCTTCTCATAAGCTAGATGTAGAACTGCTCGATACAGCTTGCGAAAAGTTACTGTTGTTAGCGAATAAGCAAAAAGTTGATTATGACGGTTGGGGTACATACTTCATTGATGAAGATGGCGAAGTCCGTGATGAAGAGGAAGACGAACTGGATTAAGTTTTACTGATAACCAGGTTCGAATTAAAAATGCCCATCAATGATGGGCATTTTGCTATCTAAATATCAAGTAATACCAATTGCAT
>NZ_JBFRMK010000323.1:0-4063 GCF_041470405.1 Shewanella sp. 10N.286.45.A1 | reverse complement strand
GGTTTACCGGACGCTTACTATTTGAACGGGTGAGCTTTATCGCTATCTTTCTTGCTGTAAATCCCATGTTCAGAAGCGTCTCTATCTGGTATCGTTCCTTAAGAGTCAGCTGTTTGTATTGCTTCATTATGGAGCACCTGGTTGTTTGTGTGAGAACTTCAGTCTACGAGTAGCTGGCTCTCCTGTCCATTCCAAGTGTGTTGGTTATTATGAGAATCGAGGCTTTAATAGCTTGATCAAAATTAAATGGCTGGGTCATGTGTCACTCCTGTTTTGGATATTCAACTGAAATGACACAGAACCTTGAACACTACCCCAACTAATCAAAACGGCTACTAAAAATCAAAATAAAACTATCACCGTTTTTCCATATCTTAATTCTTTATAGCCTACAACCGTGCAGTCTTCATTTATAATCGATTCACTAAAAGGTTCAAATAAAGTAATGTTCCTAACATCATCTTTTCCTTCGCAAACTAATGACAAAAGCTGTATGTATCTTGGGCCAGTATTCACGAATTTACTCCCATTTATTTCGAGCTTAGATTCACCTAAGCCTTTTGGAGTATAAATAGCTTTTAAAGTATTTTCAAAGGAAAGATTTACGGAGCTTCCTTCATGTTCGACATCTCTAATTAGCTCTACAATTGACACGTAAAAAAGTGCTTCCTTTTCTTTTCCTCCGTCACCAACCAATACTAATTTTATAGACTCACTTCCTCCTGGCGGAATCAATACCTCATCAGCACTTGATGTCAAGTATATATCTGAGTCAACTTTATCTCTGTTAATATCCACATAAATAGCCACTTCAGATTTTGAATTGTTATTAACTTTAATAACTTTTACTCTTTCACCTTCATCAAAGTGTGCTCGTGGAGGAGATATAGTTACAGCTTTAGATTCAAACACTAAGAACAAGAAAGATAGAAAAAATAAAACATAGATATCAGTCTTCATGGAGCCTCCTTCAATGAACACTTAACAGAAATAATAGATGAAATAGAATCAATACCAACAGGAGAAACATCATCTATTTCGCATAAGTCGTCACCAATTATTAGCCGCTCTCTCTCATTAAGACTCGAGAAACTAACAATTCCACCAGATTTAACTGATGACACCTTCACGCCCTTAACAGAGTAGACACTCAAACCTTTCTCCATTGGATTACCCGAATAATCAACAGCGATAAATACATAATTATAATATTTATCATCACCCCCATAAATAAATTCCAACTCGCCATCCCTTAATTTAATCTCCTTCTTGCTTCCTGAACGATATAATACACTATCATCGTTTATTTGAATAACCTTGTTACTAAAAGAAGGGACAGAGTTAATAACGTAACCATCCTCACCAACCTTCACCCCACCAACAACTTTGTTTTCACCACCTACATATATATAGCCTGAATTAACCTCGTTAGCATTAAGGTAAAAATCATCTCCATCCAAATATATTATTCCACTGCCCCCTGCAGAATACTTATACTTACTACCATTTTTATTATACCTAGCATAATAATTGACTTTATCACTATTTTGATAAAACCCGACACTCCTTCCATAATTGAAATCACCTTCTGTAAACTCTACACCAGCATTAACACCACCGTCACCCAAATTGCTAAAATAAGATCCTCTAAATCGTGCTTCACGATCTACATAACCAACATCTGATTGTGCCCTTCCTCGACCTAAAGGTACAGTTAGAGACAAATAGTAATCTGTTTCAGAGTTAAACCTAACTCCTGCTGAAAAGGTGACCTTGCCAGCAAATAGACTGCTATTAGAATAAGAAATTCCATATGATTTTTTGTATTTATCTTTACCTTTATATATTACCTCATCGGTATAGTCTATTCTTACACTTCCCATCTGGCCAATCTTTTTGGCTAAATAGTAATTGCTTCTTTCTCTTTCCCCTCGACTCTTATTATCGCTGTACAGAACCGCAAACCAATTAACCCCTCCATTATACCCCTCCCAATTAAACAAATTAAAATTAGCACGGGAAACACCATAGTCACCATCTTCACTTAATACATGGGAGTGGGAAAAATCAAAGCTGAAATCATTATAATTAAACCTAGGGGATAACTTTAGATTGCTATAGCCTTCAGAGTACATCCCCTGAAAATAAATGCTTTTTGATTCATCAAACATTAATGAATGTTCATAATTCACAAAGAGTTTTTCTGTTCTTTTGAATAAACCTGTTGTAACGGAATAGTTATTACCTCGAGAAACCGCCATACCGCTATTAACGTATCGCGTATCTTTACTACCATCATCCCCCTCCAATTCGACCCTTAAATCCTCTCCAGATGATGTATTAGGCTTTAGTATCTTATATGTCCCAGCTAAAACACGAGTTTTCTTTACCAACTCATCTCCAGCATAAATATTCACATTAGAATCAACAGAAGTGAACCCAGTGATGTAACCATTACTATCACTGACTATATCAGAGGAGAAATAACCATTATTCTTAAGCGATATACCATAGAAAGAATCGTTAACAACATCATTATAAATGTAGTCATAACCAGCTTCAACATAGGAATTAATATCATCTAAATCCCCCCGCACTTTAGCATATATTATTTTCCGGTCAGTCTTGGTATCCCCTTTGACTCTAAATTTATATCCATTTAAATTTGCACCAACTTTAAAAAGTAAATCAGAGTCAAAATCCTCACCACTCTCCTTATCAAAAGTAGCATTATACTTTAAGAAGGTCACATTATCCCCGTAGTTAGAGTCGCTTATTTTATCCGCTGCCGACAACAATAACTCATCAGGAATATAAATATCTAAATATCGATACACCGGATTATATTCATATGCCCATCGATGTTTCTTGGAAGGGAATTCTACACAACCACCACTTTCATCTAAGTAGTCTTCAACGTTAATTTTTTTTATATTTTCAAAGAAATCTGAAGGGACACAAAAAACTCTTTCATTATTTTTAATGTAATACTCAACATTTATATTAGATTTAAAAAAACTTGAGCGAACATAAATAACCCCCTCCCCTTCACCTTTTAAATAATCAGAAAAAAAAACAACCTTTCTCATATCTTTCTTGGGGTTTAAAAAACTATATCCGCTGGCGTAAACGCTAGCAGACATAGTTACATAAGAAAGAATGATAGGCCAAAATAAATAAATGGCCTTTCTTATTCTTTTTTTTGTCATATTATATTAGAGGTACTCTGCTGTGAAGCTAATAGTTCTTGCTGCTGTACCAATTTCTACTAAGTCATTTGTAGCAGCTGTTTTCTTATAACCTACACCAAACGTTTTAACCCCTGAGTTCGCTCCAGATAAATCAAAGTTTGCAAGAGCGTTACTATCGGCCTCAGCAGATGACTCAAGTAACACAAGGTCTACACCTACAGCCGTACCCGTTTGAGTACCTAAGGTAAAAGAGATATCAATCTCAGCTGTATTTACACAATTACTAAAAGCTAACTGAAAATCGGTGGTCACACCTACCGCGAATGATACATTACTGAGCGCTGTAGAGAATACTTGCGCTTCACTAATACCACCAACCGCTAATGAGGTAATAGCTGTTCCAGTTGTATCTTGAATCTCAACATCACAAGAAGATTCCAAAATCTCACCAGTTGCATCCAAAGCAACGTCACTACTTGTAGCCATTGCTGAGCTAGATAAAAGCACTGTAGAAAGACCAATTAGTAACGTATTTAATTTAAATTTCATAAGAGATATCCTTTTGTTTCTCTGAAAAATATTAGCACCACTATTTCTTTCCAGCGGATGCTAACTTAATGTTTAGGCCATTCAACGGTACTTCGCCAACACCAGAAAAAAATATCAATATTTAGACTGACAAAATCACAAGATAATAGTACATATGTACTATCTCCGTTTTACTTGTTTACTGCCACTACATCTAGATAAGCGGCTAAGTATGTGCAATAGCTACAGAAGTGCTTGTTACAGTAAAGAAACCAGGGTAAGAGCGTGAATGTTTTTCAAGCATTTATTAGTTTTTCCAAATAGGTCGAATCCATTGCAGCTCG
>NZ_JBFRMK010000322.1:0-4660 GCF_041470405.1 Shewanella sp. 10N.286.45.A1 | reverse complement strand
TAAAGAACCGAACAAAAACTAAGCTCGAAAGATCAACAGCCCCTAATCACTTGATAATGTAATTTGCTAAGTTTTAGACAAAAAAACGCCAGTCGGTGAGGTGACTGGCGTTTGGGGTTGGAGATGTATTTTGCCTAACTAGGTTCGCAATTAACGTAGTTTAACAGGCCACTCTTTTTCAACGCGCTGCTCGATGAACTCTTCTTTAGCGCTTTGCATAGCCTCTAAATTAAGTCCGGCAAGCGGTTGTACTTTTGCTTTAGTATCGTACTTAGTTGCATCGTACTTATACTTTGGTGCGTACTTTGTTAACAGTGCATTTGCTTCGTTAAGTGCTTCATCTAATATCGCATTAGATTTCTCAAGTAAACGAATCGCTTCTGCTGGGTTGTGAGCATGGATACCGTGAGAGGCTGTTGCGCTGTCCCAGAACCACTGTGCATGTCTAACTTTAGTTAAAAGACTATTCATCTCTTTGGCTAGCGGTGTATTGGCTTTTAATGCTGCTTCGTAGTTACCTTTGGCTTGAGCAATACTTTGATCCGCTTCTAGTCCTTTGATACCGTTAGCAGCCCAAATAGCCTGAGCTTTAAAGTGTGCTTCGGTTAAGCGTGGGTCAGTACCGTCAGCCTCAAAACGCAGCTTATTGATCTCAGCTTTACGTTCATCGAAGATCTCTTTGAAATCACTACCTTCATGACAACCTACACAGCTTTCTGGTAGTTTATCAGCGTCAAAAGTAACTTTATGGTTGGAGTATTCCACGCCTTTGCTATTTTCCGCTTTAGGCATATGACAAGTGGTACAACCAAACTCCATATGGCTAGACATCGCATGATCAGTTCTATCCATCATGTTTTCAAATTCAGGATGTTGTGCTTTTATTGATGGCACGCCTGAGATTGCATTGGTCCAGTCTTTGAAGCCTATTTGATCAAAGTAGGCAAGTTGTGCTTCTGCGGCAAAACCTTCATATAGGCCGTCTGAGCCTTTATAGTTAACCACTTCTTTGTAGTCGGTTTTAACACCTGCTACCCAATGATCCCACGGGTAACGGACTTTTTTATCATCTTTGCCGTCAAAGTAATACTCTACATGGCACTGAGCACAAGTTTGGCTAGCCTGCATAGTTGCTGATTGCTCTGAGAAGTCTTTGCCTATGGCTTGCATAGCACGCTCTGCATATGGGCGGCTCATTCGAATTTCTGCGCTGCCCAACTGATGGCAATCTGCACACCCAATAGTGTTAGACATCTCATGGCCCCATGTCGACCAGTTGTTATTTGAGAAGTTATCTTCTCCAACTTTGTCGTACATGCGAGCGACATCGGGGGTTTTGCAAGACCAGCAACTGGCAGCCATGGCTTCGCCAACAACGTTGCCGTCATGGCCGACGACAGGATGGCCTGTACGAAGTGTTTTGACGATGTCTGTCATTGCATAGTGGTGACCACGTGCTCGGTTATAGTCTTTAGCGAAACCGTAACCAGCCCATGCAGAGATTAAGTTTGGGTTTGCGGCCAATAGATCAACTAAGCTACCTGACTCTGGGGTTGTTTGCTCAGTTTGAGCCCAAGTCTTGTATTGTTCTGGAAATGCCTTTTGCCAGTTATCGCTGTTGTATAGATCTACGTCTTTATCATTGGCGGCAGCTGAGCCGACGAACAAGGTAGAGACCATTATTGCCATGGACAGTTTTTTAATTTTCATCATCACTCCTAATTGGAATCAATAAACTATTACTAATAATTTTTAAATTAATTATCGATAGTAGGATTCGTAGTGATTATTACCATTTAAATTAAAGTAGTGAATATATTTAGGTGGGGAGTGTGATGTTGTTCTTATTAATTTGTTTATATAGTTGTCTGTCTATATTTATATTTACTGAATAATACCTACTTAGGGGTATGCCTTGTTATTTGTTATTTTTTGCTATATTCCTTACTTTGATGGTTCCCTGTATGCTGTTGATTTTTTAAGGTTTTTATCGTTGAGCTTGTAAGTTTTCAAAGATTTTTATATTAAGTTATTGTTTGTTTGTAGTCCTTTTTTATTAGATTTTTCATTGGTTGAATTAATAACGTGATGTTTTTTACGTGATTGTATATTCGTAA
The DNA here is from genome assembly GCF_041470405.1 of Shewanella sp. 10N.286.45.A1. Classification (NCBI taxonomy): domain Bacteria; kingdom Pseudomonadati; phylum Pseudomonadota; class Gammaproteobacteria; order Alteromonadales; family Shewanellaceae; genus Shewanella; species Shewanella sp. 10N.286.45.A1. Next base: position 2,543 of record NZ_JBFRMK010000322.1, on the reverse strand, counting down.
GGTAAATTTTAAATTATTAATTGAATCTTAATTCATTATTAATTCCGTATTGAGTTTGTTAATTTAAAATTAAACTGAAACTTACGTTTGTTTTATACATTACTTTTTATTGTTTATTTTTCTGTCTGTATATCTCTGCATGTATTTTGTTGTACTAATTTAATATAGTTTAAATTAGTCTTTTTTAGGGCGGCGTAAATTTTAAACAATCAGATCGTTGTAGAGAAGTTTCAGTACGGAAAACCATTTCTATCAATAAGGTTGATTAAGAACTTGGGTTTTAATATTAGGCGTATCGTTGAGAGAGTTCTATCTTGATAGCAAAACTCAATACACTGCTGAGCGCTCTGATAAGCCTCTGTGATGAGATTGATGTACAAAGTTGTAGTCGCCTTCATGCTGCACTAAGTGTTTCGATTGATGACTGTATGCTTGGTTTGGCGCAATACAGAAAAGTCGTTCTATTGGGAGGATGAAGCTTAAATGCCGAGTCAAAGACGATGCAAGCTTTGAAGGCTTTATGAGATAAAGCAGAGCATGGGGCATCGGAGAAAGTTAAGGCAGAGTTTGGCTATTTTCGCCTTAATGTTTTGCTAAGCGTTGAATTACTGTCGAATGAACGGCCAAGTGGAAGTCATTTGTTAATAAAAATGCCAGTCGGTGAGGTGACTGGCATTTAGTTTGGAGATGTATCTTTAGCTAATTACATTTGCAATTAATGTAGTTCAGCAGGCCAATCTTTTTCTACACGCTCTTTGATGAACTCTTCTTTAGAGGTCTTCATCGCATCGAGGTCAAGACCTGCAAGCGGTTGTACTTTTGCTTTGCTGTCGTACTTAGTTGCATCGTAGACATAGTCAGCATCGTACTTAGCAAGCAGTGTATTCGCTTCGATGATTGCCGCATCTAAAATCGTATTAGACTTGGTTAGCAAGCGAATCGCTTCTGCAGGGTTATGGGCGTAAATACCATGAGATGCGGTAGCGCTATCCCAGAACCACTGAGCATTACGTACTTTGGTTAGCAGGCTATTCATTTCTGTGGCAAGTTCATTGTCAGCAGTTAGCGCACCTTCATAAGCAGCTTTTGCTTCACCAATAGACTTTCCAGCTTCTAGGCCTTCAATACCGTTCGCAGCCCAAATAGCTTGTGCTTTAAAGTGTACTTCAGTTAGGCGTGGGTCTGTGCCTTCGTCCTCAAAACGAAGTGCATTGATACTGGCTTTGCGTTTCTCAAACTTAGACTCGAATGCATCTGCATCATGACAACCGGTACAGCTAGCTGGAAGCTTGTTGGCATCAAATGCGACTTTATGATTTGAGTACTCTTGTCCATCCGAGTTAGTTGATTTCGGCATATGACAAGTATTACAGCTGAAATCCAAGTGATTTGACATCATGTGGTCGGTACGATCCATCATGTTTTCATACTCTGGGTGCTGTGCTTTTAGCGACGGTGCACCAGAGATAGCGTTAGTCCAATCCTTAAAGTTTTTCTCATCGTAGAATGCTAACTGCGCTTCAGCGGCAAAACCTTTGTACAAGTTGTCGTCGCCTTTGTAATCAACAACACTAGCGTAATCGGTATCTACACCAGGCACCCAATGATCCCAAGGGTAGCGTACTTTTGTAGAGTCGTTGCCATCGAAGTAGTATTCAACATGACACTGAGCACAAGTTTGGCCGGCTTGGTCAATATGCTCTTGCGCTGTGAATGTTTTATCAATCACGTCCATTGCACGAGTCGTATATGCACGGCTTAATCGTAGCGTGTTTTCACCGAGTTCATGACAATCTGCACAGCCGATTGTGTTTGGCATCTCTTCGCCCCACACTGACCAGCCATTATCTGCAAACTTGCCTTCACCCACCTCTTCAAACATGCGACCGACATCTGGAGATTTACAAGACCAACAACTTGCCTTCATGGCTTCACCGACGATTTCACCGTCGTGTCCGATTAGCGGAGCGCCAGTACGTAATGTTTTAATAATGTCAGTTAATGCAAAGTGATGACCACGCGCACGATTGTAGTCTTTGGCGAACCCGTAGCCTGCCCAAGCGCTGACAAGATTAGGGTTAGCTTCTAGTAAGTCTGTAGGTACACCCGATTCCGGGTTGCTCTCTTCAGTCTGCGCCCAAGTGGTGTATTGATCAGGGAAGGTTTCTTTCCAGTTATCGCTGTTGTAGAAATCAGTTTCTACAGGTGGCTCAACTGGTGGCTCAACTGGCGGCTCTACCGGCGGTATAGTGACACACACATTTGTGTTGGGATCGAGTTCTGTTCCATCAGGACAGGTTTTAGTTTTATCATCATCATCGCTACAGGCTGATAATGCGGTCATTACCGCTACGGCGATTGCAAGCTTTTGTAGTCTCATCACAACTCCTCTAAATAATCTATTTGTTATTTATTATTTGCTTGTTTACTGATTTGCTAATAAAGTTTTATATTGTTATCTCAATAAATATTATTTTTGAATCTTGCTTTGTGTATTTTTGATTTAAGTTTAGATTTATTGATTTAACATTATTAAATAATAT
>NZ_JBFRMK010000321.1:0-673 GCF_041470405.1 Shewanella sp. 10N.286.45.A1 | reverse complement strand
CTATTCATATGGTGAATGCTTTCTCTGTCGCCAATGGTGTTGTGATGGGACAACTTAAAACCGATGCGAAGTCCAATGAGATCACTGCTATTCCTGAGTTATTAGCCCTATTGGATATTCAAGGAGCATTGGTAACCATTGATGCTATGGGCACTCAAGCCGATATTGCCCATACCATCATAGACAAAGGTGCAGACTTCCTGTTAGCAGTCAAAGGCAATCAAAGTGCTTTACATCAGCTCGTAAAAGATACCTTTGGAGCTCAGCCAGATGATGCAATAAACCTCACTCAAATCGAGGCGCAGCGTGGCCGAAAAGAATATCGAGAATACCAAACCATAGATGCTCCCAAGGAGCTGATTGATGCCAAATGGCCGACAATACAAACCTTTGGCAAAGTCATTAGCTATCGAGTACACAAAGGCAAAGGAACGCTTCAGACGCGTTACTACATCAGTTCCGCCATATTATCGGCTGAAGAATTAGCCTACGCTGCTCGTGGTCATTGGGCTGTTGAAAATCAGCTTCATTGGGTGCTGGATGTGACTATGAATGAGGACGCCTGTCAGATATCCCGAGGCGATGGTGCAGAAAACCTCGCAAGATTGCGTCAGGCTACCGTCAATATTCTCAAAAAAGAACCGAGCAAATTAAGTCTTCGCCGAAAGAGACG